>CAIVQI010000317.1 GCA_903908015.1 uncultured Bacteroidota bacterium | reverse complement strand
TTTGGCAGCTTTTGCTGCCGTACTTTGATTTCCCAAATTCGACAAAAGAAATGGGAGATGACGTTTGACGATAGGGAGATGAATAGAATGGTAGCGCTGGCGATGGCATCTGCGTATTATTCGCTAAATTGATGCCCATGTATGAAAACAAAAAATGAAATCGTAGAAAATTGGCTGCCGCGCTATACGGGTCGGGCACTTGAGGATTTTACCCCCTACATTCTACTCACCAATTTTGGTCAGTATTTATCGCATTTTGCAGCGCAATTTGGGGTTGAGATAGTCGGACGCGACAAGCCGATCCAAAGTTGTTCGGCCAACAACATTACATTGATCAATTTTGGCATGGGTTCACCCATGGCCGCAACCATCCTGGACCTGTTGACTGCTGTTCGGCCGAAGGCGGTATTGTTTTTGGGAAAATGCGGGGGACTTAAATCGAAAAACAGGATTGGCGACCTGATTTTACCCATTGCTGCCATACGTGGCGAGGGCACAAGCAACGATTATCTGCCTCCTGAGGTGCCTGCTCTCCCTTCTTTCGCCCTTCAAAAGGCCATATCCACGACCATTCGCGATAAAGGCCTCGATTACTGGACAGGCACGGTCTACACCACCAATAGAAGGGTGTGGGAGCATGATAAGACGTTTAAGAAGTACCTGCGCGACATCAGGGCACAGGCCATTGATATGGAGACTGCTACAATTTTTACGGCAGGCTTTCACAACGGGATTCCAACCGGGGCTCTTCTCTTGGTGAGTGATTCGCCCATGACGCCGGAGGGTGTTAAAACAGCAGCATCCGACGAGCAAGTGAGTCGTAATTTTGTGCGTACCCACCTCGATATTGGCGTTGGATCACTTGAACAGCTAATCCATCACGGTTTAACCGTGAAGCACCTACGATTTTGACGTCGCTTCTCATCGTTTTAACATTTTTATTTCATTGTTTTAACATTTTTATTTCATTGTTTTGACCCAGTTCAACGCCCATAATCGCGCGGCGAATCTTACTGTTCGGGAATCCGATCAGGTCCCAGTGGGCTCGGTTGATGACACTGCGCCTATTCCTGAATCGCCACATCTATGGCTTCGTACACGTCAATTCCAGGAGAAAAACCAACTTTTCGATGTGATTCGTAAGAAATGGGTTGCAGATACCCCTGAGGAGCGGGTACGACAGGAGTTGCTGCGCCATTTAACGTGCCATTTGGGATATCCGTCTGGTCAGATTTCGATTGAACGCCGCGCACTGAATTCTTCTAGCCATCGATCTTCGATTCGGCGCATTTTGCGACCAAGCCTATTCGGAAATCCGATGGGGCGCTACGATGCTCTGCTGCGAACCCCAGATGGCAGGCCCTTACTGCTCATAGAATGCAAGGCGCCGGGGATTGCTTTAAACCAGGCGGTTTTCGATCAGGCGGCTGTATATAACGTACAGCTGAATGTACCCTTTTTATTGTTGTGTAATGGCCCTGATGTTTTGATGGCCCAAATGGATCACACCAATGGCCGTTATGTTTTTGCACCAGAAATCCCCCATTATTCATCCTTGGTGGCGCTGATAGAACATCATTAACCAAATAGAATCTAGATATCCTGCGAAACAGGGTTCTGCCCATGTCGACTGGTGAACATCGGTTTTTGCTTGGGGTATGGGCTATTCTCAGCCTTCGATACTGACCCAGTTTTATATAAAAATGAGCTAATTCTACCTGAAGTTTAACAATAACTCGTGGGGGCCATAGATTTTGAGACCCGTTGCGGGTTGCAGCGCTTCAAGCAGCATGACCCGAGCAAGTTGGCTCACTGCGAGTGGACGGGCAGCAGCGGGTAAGAGCTTGGCAACTGGGCGCAACAGAGAAAGGGCCATTGATTCCATGAAACGCTTGTTTGTTCGTTGTGCATCAAGTAGTCCAGGGCGAAAAATACTGATCCTTTCCGGCCCTACTTTGACAACGGTGGATTCTGCTTCGGCCTTCACACGGCTATAAAAGAAGGGTGATGAAGCGGATGTGCCCGCAGCAGAGATCATGCTGAAGTGTTCGACCCCCGTTTCCTTTGCCATGATGGCAGCATCCACGACCATGTCGTAGTCGACTGCACGGAAGGCAGTGCGACTACCGGCTTGCTTCAGGGTGGTACCCAAACAGCAAAACAAGACAGAGGCGCCTACCAAGGCATGGGCATAATCTACGGCATGTTCCAATGGTGCGGTGATCGCTTCCACTTTAGGGTGCTCGTAGCGGGGTAGCCGCCGGCCAATGCACCGCACCGAGGCGATGTATTGCGATTGAATGAGCTCCAGCAGCAGCGCCTCACCCGTGGCTCCAGTTGCTCCGAGCAACGCCACGCTTAAATAGGGCTTAGGGTGCACATCCATATCCATCATCATCATTTATATTTGAAGCAAGTTGTTTGAATCGTGTTATACCTGGTTAAAACCCTCGTTATGGTAGGGAAGATGGTGAATTTGTGTAAACGCCCGATACAATTGCTCCACAAAAATAAGCCGAACCATTTGGTGGGTAAAGGTGAGCGATGACAGGGAGATGATTTGATGGGCCTCCTTCCGCAGGCCTGGATCCAATCCATAGGCGCCGCCCACCACAAAATCAAGTTTCCCTACACCTGTAGTGGCACAAGATTGCAACCAGTCGGCAAATCCGCGCGAACCGAACAGTGTGCCATGCTCGTCGAGCAATACCAACTTAGCTCGATCCGACCGTTGTCGGCGAATCCATGCAGCCTCCTCCGAAGCCAAACGGGCTGGATCAGATTTATCACGTGGGTTTTTTGGAGGTGCGCCACTGATCTGCTCAAACCGGGTGAATCGCTTCAGTCGCTTTTCGTAGAACGCCATGCCGTCCCTAATGAACGGTTCTTCTTGTTGGCCCACACAAATCAAACGGATGTGTTGCATAAAATCGCCCTGTCTTTGCCTACCCCAAAAACAAAAACGGCTCACCTTATGGTGAGCCGCCTGGTTTATTGAGAGAATTACTTCTTGTTGATTTTGAGTAACTCCACTTCGAAGATGAGGGTTTCGTGTGGTCCAATCATCTCTCCCGCACCTTGTGCACCATAGGCCAAATCGCTCGGGAGGAAAATTTTGAATTTGGAGCCGATGGGCATGAGTTGAAGGGCTTCAGTCCAACCCTTGATCACACCATTGAGTGGGAAAGTTGCGGGCTCACCACGGTCAACAGAGCTATCGAAAACCTTGCCATCGGTGAGGGTTCCATGGTAGTGTACGGTCACTTCATCGGTTTCCTTGGGCTTTTCACCCGAACCCATTTTCATCACTTCATACTGCAAACCACTTGCGGTTGTGGTAACGCCCTCACGCTTTCCATTCTTCTCCAAAAACTCCTTGCCCTTAGCCACTGCGGCGTCCGCTTTGCGGTCCATCATGGCCGTGAAATATTTTTGGATGTGCATATTGGCTTCATCACCTTTAATACTGGGTTTGCCATCTTTTTCCATAACATCCATCATCGCCTGTTTGATGGCTTGGTAGTTTAAGCCTTCAATCCCCTGCTTTTTGAGATTTTCACCAATGCTTACACCTATGCTGTAGCTTACGGTGTCGATTTCAGTTTTGAGTGTTGTGTTTTTGTCCATTTTCTTTTGTCCGTTGCAAGCCTGAACGCCGACCATACTCAGGAGGGTGAGCAATACCCAGGTTTTGTTTTTCATTTGGTTTAGGTTTAGGGCGCGAATATACAATTAATTTACAGGAATGCTTACTTCAATTTTTGGTTGATAGATGCTGAGTGTATCGCTTCCGATGCATCTGCTTTCAACTAAATCAGCGTTGTGCGGTAAGGATGGGGCGGTTAATCCACCGTTGAGTCTTTTCGGGGTACTCAGTATCCGAATCTCGTCCCACAAACCCGAATCAATGAAGGCCTTTTGTAGGTTGGGGCCCGCTTCCACCAATACCGAAAGTACAGATTGTTGGTGAAGACGAAACAATACCGAAGGAATTTGTGATGATAGGGGTTCTTGGCTTTGTGTTTCGACCCTGATGAGCGTTCCTTCATCCCGAAGTATCTCAAATTGGCCGTCTAACCATGGTTGATGTTCCACCAATACCCTGATGGGTTGTCGACCAGCATACCATCGGGCACCCAGATGTGGGTTGTCGGACAATACCGTGCCAGCGCCAACGAGAACAGCCGCCTCCTCTGTGCGCCAGCGGTGCACGAGCTGACGGCTAGTATTACAGCTCAGCCAATAGGGACCAGGCGAGGAGGGCGCCACAAAGCCATCGGTCGACTCCGCCCATTTGAGGACTACATAAGGCCGTTTCTCACGGTGGAAGGTGAAAAATCGGCGGTTCGCGTAGGCACATTCTGCTTCAAGTACACCCAGTACCACCTCAACACCAGCATCCACCAATCGTTGAAGTCCGCGTCCGCTCACCAACTTGTTTGGATCGGTGCAGGCGACAACCACTCTCGGTATGCGGCTCTCGATGATTAGATGGGTACATGGTGGGGTTTTGCCGTGGTGGTCACATGGTTCAAGGGTCACATACAGGGTGCTTTCGGGTAATAGGGATGGATTGAAACACGATCGGATGGCTTCTACTTCGGCATGGGGACCACCAAAATGAATATGACGACCCTCTCCAATGATTTTTTCATGGTGAACCAACAGGGCGCCAACCATGGGGTTGGGCGCGGTTTGGCCGGTCGACAACAACGACAATTCAAGAGCACGCCTCATCCAGGGAAGGTGAAACGCATGCAGCGATTTCGAAAAAGGAACCAACATCACGAGCAAAAATAGCAGCTAATTTTGAGGCGTGTCACCCTACCGAACATCATCGACCCCAGAAGCATCAGCCAAACGACGCCCGGAAGCGGCAGTCGGCCTAAGCCCGGAAGCGGCAGCCTCAAAAACATCGGAAGCGGCAGCCCCAAAAACACCGGAAGCGGCAGCCTCAAAAACACCGGAAGCGGCGGCCTCAAAAACATCGGAAGCGGCAGCCTCAAAAACATCGGAAGCGGCAGCCTCAAAAACATCGGAAGCGGCAAACATGAGCTGGCAATCAGCACGGGAATCCTTTATGACGCCGCTCACCTCCATTTATGGCGAATCGGAAGCCAATGCCATGTGGTGGCGATGGTTTGAGCGGCGCACCGATGGCACACGTCTCGATTGGGTTAGCCAACGCAAACAATCGATCCGAACTGCATTGTATCGGCAGTTGCGTCTCGATCTGGAACAACTCCTTGACCTTCGCCCTCTGGCATATGTGCTAGATGAAGCTTGGTTTCTCAACCGTAAATACGCGTTACGTGGGGCGGTCCTCGTTCCACGGCCAGAGACTGAGGAATTGGTTGAATGGATACTCCAAAGGGAAAGCGCAGCGAGCCCACACCATGTACTTGATGTGGGATGCGGAAGTGGCGCCATGGCGTGTACATTGAGCCTCGAAAGGCCAGAATGGAAGGTTCGTGGAATGGACATCGATCCTCGGGCCTTAGCGGTTGCACGACTCAATGCACGCCTACTGCGGGCGCCGGTTCGCATACTTCAATGGGATATGCGCGCAGCCCGATGGCCATCATGGGATTTAGTGGTATGTAACCCCCCATACATCGGCCAAGGGATGGAACATACCATGTCGCCTGGCGTGGCGCAGCACGAGCCTCAACTGGCCTTATTTGCCCCGGAGGCTGATCCACTGTATTATTATAAGGTCCTGGCAGATCAACTTCGCCAGGCCATGAACACTGCACTGAATGCATCGATTCCAGCCAAGAAATACAAGAAGGGCAGTCACCCGCCATTGGATTCAGCAGATACAACGCGCGATACAGTCGAGCCACCGCAACGCAAGACGATGTATCTGGAAATGCCTTCCGACTACGCGACGTCCATACGCGCCCTTTTTGGCGAATGGAATACAGAAATCAGGGCCGATGCGCAGGGGGTAGACCGAATGCTTCGGGTAGAGGGGGTACGCTAATTGATGTCGTCACACGCGGCCGATTCAACCCCGACGGCGCGGTTGGTTTTTTTAACAAGGCCAGCAAGTACTGTGCCCGGACCTACTTCCAGGCAGGAGTTGACCCCATCGGTGAACATGCATTGAAGGCTCTGCGTCCATCGAACCGCACCCGTCAACTGGGCCAGGAGGTTTTCTCGGATGACTTCAGGGTCTTGAGTAGGGCGTGCGGTCACGTTTTGGTAAATCGCACAACGGGGAGGGGCAATTCGGGCTTGTTCAACCGCCGTTTTCAGGGCATCCGATGCAGGTGCCATTAAAGGCGAATGAAAAGCCCCGCCCACTTCCAAGGTCACGGTCATTCGGGCCCCGGCATCCTTTAAAAGGGTACACGCTTCAGCCACTGCCTTGACGTCTCCCGAAATCACCACCTGACCTGGACAATTGTAGTTGGCTGGCACCACAATGCCGCTCGTCACTGCGGCGCATACGCGCTCTACCTCTTCGTCGGCCAAGCCAATAATCGCTGCCATCCCACCAGGAGTCAGATCGCAGGCCGACTGCATGGCTTGCGCTCGGGCGGCAACCAATTGCAATCCTTCCTCAAACGACAAGGCCCCGCAGGCCGTTAGGGCCGAAAATTCGCCCAGTGAATGTCCGGCCGCGGCATTCGGATGAAAGCGATCGGCCATGCAACGCGACAAGGCCACTGAATAGACGAAAATGGCCGGTTGGGTTACTTTCGTCTGTCGGAGCTCTTCAGCTGTGCCTTCGCACATCAATTCAGACACCGGGAACCCCAGAATTTCATTAGCCTGATGAAAAATGCGGGTCGTTTCGGGATTGTGTGTGCTGAGCTTGTGACCCATGCCCGCAAACTGGGACCCTTGGCCTGGAAACAAATAAGCTATCATATATGGGAAAAATGAGGAATCACGCCCGGTGCATCCGGTCCAAAATACGTCACAAAATTACGTTCCGTTTCGAACAGTTGAACGCTGTAGAGGCGGTAGTTGGGTGCCCTGAGCACATCGGCCAACTGTTCCCAAATGCCCATGGCCAAATTTTCGGTCGACGCCATTTTTCCAATCATAAAAGGCACGTCGAGGTTGAGGTTGCTGTGGTCTACGATGTCCAGCACCCGCTCATGAATGATTCTGCTCAGGTCTTTTAGGTCCATCAAAAATCCAGTATCGGGGTGGGGGGTGCCCACCAGGGTCACCAGCAATTCAAAGTTGTGGCCATGCATATTGGGGTTGGCGCATTTGCCGAATACCTCTTTGTTTTTTTCAGCGCTCCAATCTGGGTTCCAAAGTTGGTGCGCAGCATTGAAATGTTCTTTGCGGGTCAGATGAATCATATGATGGTTCAAGCGCCGCAAAGATAACAGCTGATCGGTGTTCGGTGGATTAACGTAGTCCTGTGAAGCCGGCAGCAATTCGGGTGACCCAACTTCGTGGAAAAAGCCCGATGCTTGCCGCCATGATTCGGTTCATGATCCCGTGCACGGCAACTGCGTCACCGCGCATCATCGCCCTGTAAGCGTATCGTGCCACAGATGCTGAGTCTGGTAAACTTTTTCTTTGCAGAAAACCCGGTATTGACTGTCCGGGTGCGACCATGGCTTCGGCAAATCCGCTTCTGGTAGGGCCCGGACAGAGGGCCGTAACCCGAACACCTTTGCGGCAGTTCTCGTGGTGCAGCGCTTCAGAAAAATGCAGAACGAATGCCTTTGTGGCGAAATAAACCGATATGCCCGGGCCCGGCTGAAAAGCGGCGGTCGACGCCACATTCATGATGCGCCCGCTTCCTTGAGCAATCATTGCGGGTAAAAAGAGGTGCGTAAGCTGGGTGAGTGAGCGGATGTTCAGATCGATCATGGCGGCAGTTTTGTCCCAATCGCTCTCGGCGAACGCCCCGTATACCCCTACGCCGGCGTTGTTGATAAGAAAATCGACTGTCCAGCCCAGTAATTGTATTTGTTGATAGAGGTCGGCAGCTGCATCATGTACACTCAAGTCAAGACCCATACAGTGAACCTCGATAGGGCCAATCAGCTGCAACTCCTCTCGAAGTTTATGCAGTCGATCGAGCCGTCGGGCCACTAAAATCAGGCGGTGACCATTCCGGGCAAGAATGCGGGCCAATTCAAGTCCGATTCCATCTGAGGCACCAGTAATGAGGGCTGTTTTCATTGATCAATTTTATTTATGGTTCATCCGTTGAATCTCATTCAATAAAGAATCATCAAACTGCTGTTTGATCTCAATCACTTCTTGCATCAGCGAATTGGGAACGGTGGCCGATAATACGTATTGTTCGATGAGCCAGTTTTGTCCGTGTCGGCTCATGACACCGGAACCGCGGCACAACTTCATGCGGGTCTCGAGCAGTTCCTCAAACCAAACCAGGTTGCTGTCCACAGAAAAATGCAGGTGGCGCTCAACGGCCCTCATTGTCCAGGCCTGACCATGATCGAAATGCGGTCGGGCATAGTCCATGAACGCCGACTTGCGCCAATGCTCACGGGCATCCGTGCCAACAAATATGGAAGAATCAGCCATAAGCCCGAAATACTCATCAAAACGCGCCTCAGCAGCAGCGCGGTGGTAGCGGTCGAGGGTTCTGTGCGCCGCGAAAGCCAGATTTTGGTGCATCTCACCAGCATTTTCGACCTTAGTATTTTCAGATTGTGGGTTTCCACAGGCCCCACACAAGAGCGCAACAGTCAGAATGAGTCCATGCTTTTTAAACATACCCGTTGAAATTTAAACGGTTTAAAGAAATGTGAGGGCCGCATTAAATGAACCCCCTAAACTACAAACAATTACTCCTTAATATTGGGGAATAAATGAACGAGTTATGTTGGTGATTACAGGAGCTGCCGGATTTATAGGAAGTTGCCTCGCTGCCCGCCTGATGGAAGCAGGCGAGGGACCTCTGGTGTTGGTGGATGATTTTTCTCGGGCCGACAAACACCCCAACTTGAACAGGGTGAAAGGGGCGTCACGCGTCCACCGAACGGATTTTTTTGAGTGGATTGATGCCCAACAGGCCAAAGTACGTTTCGTTTTTCATTTGGGGGCGCGCACAGATACTACTGAACTCAACGAGGCCTTGCTTTTTGGCCTCAATGAAGCCTACACCCTCCGATTGTGGGCCGCATGCAGCAGATACGCGATACCCTTGGTCTACGCATCTTCAGCGGCAACTTATGGCGACGGAACGTTGGGATTCGACGATGATCCGCAGGGCTTGGTCGAATTGCACCCCCTTAACCCTTATGGATGGTCGAAGCACCGGGTGGATCTGCACATCCAGCAATCGCGAACAAATCCGCCGCGCTGGGCCGGATTAAAGTTCTTCAACGTGTATGGCCCCAACGAATACCACAAGGGAAAAATGGCTTCGGTGATCTATCATGCCCACAAGCAAATCAAATCCGATGGATTTTTGCGTTTGTTTCGATCCTACAAGCCTGAAGTACCGGATGGTGAACAAATGCGGGATTTTATTTTTGTAGAGGATGTGCTAGACGTTTGCCTGTGGATGCTTCAGACTCAATTTCCATCGGGACTGTATAACCTGGGCAGTGGCAGCGCCTCAAGTTTCAATACCCTGGCAGCAGCCATTTTCCAGGCCATGGAATGCCCGGTAAGTGTAAAATATACCGACATGCCAGAAGAATTGGCGAATCGCTATCAATACTACACCTGCGCATCGATGAACCGACTGCGAAGCGCAGGGTATACCCGGCCTTTTACTCCGCTTGCCAAGGGAGTCGAACGATATGTTCAACAATATTTGGAACAGGGTGCTTACCGTTAAGATAGTAAAATGGGGTGGTGGGTATAGCCGCTGGTTGGCATGGACAACCGCCGGTTTGCTCGTATTGACCTTGCTCATTCACCTTGGGTCGCGACGATCACCCCCTGATTTTCTTGAATCGGAAGCGGAGCGAATGACCGCGCAACGGTTCAAACACAAGCAGGCCTTTGAAGATTGGGTGTCGTTATGTGAGGGCGGAGCTACTTCGGAGTTGAACCGATGGGGAGCGAACGCGCAGCAGGCGGGCCTGCCCGATTGGCAGCTGCAGGTGTTTCGGAGCGACAGCCTCATGTATTGGAGTCAGGGTCGCCTCACTGTCGCTGAGGATGCTTTACCGGGATCGGGTTGGATGCGCCTGCCGCGTCAAATATGCTGGCGCTATGATACCTTGGTGGGAACCATCCGTTACCGTTTCACCTGTCCGCTTCTGGTCTATCAATCAGGCAATTGGAGGTTCTGTGATCCCTTCGGCCGTGTGTTGCAGGGAAGAGAAGCTGTGGAGTTTTTGTGGAATGGCATGCCAACCGACAACCGACCTTGGTATCCCTACAACAAAGCTGAGGCAGAATCAATGGCGAACAGTCAAGATCAGGCCGAGGCTGTGCCCTCCCCCTCAAGTGGAAGGGCTTATTGGCGAACTGCAAACCCGGTTGATGCGGTTCAGTTGGCTGAATATGCCCTATGGGTAGCGCGTCTCAGTCTTGTTGCTGCACTGTTGATGGGCTTACTGCTGATTGTGGGCATCCGCAACCGACCCATTCCCCTAACCAGAAAGATTATTGCATGGGTATTGTTACTGTTTTCATGGAGGCTTCTATTGTTGCCCCTTTCGATCATCTGTGGTTGGGAGCGCCTGGCTTGGTTCGATCCCGGATTGTTCGCTGCGCATCGATTGCTGCCTTCATTGGGTGATTTATGGTTGTATATTGTGATGCTTTGGGCCATTCCAGCCACTTTGGCCCTTTACCCTGCGTCAATCTGGCGCGTTTTACTGCGACCGCTTAGGTATCATCTTGGTGGGGTGGGTGGTGTATTGTTGCTGTTTTTTACCCTATCATTCAGCACCCTCACTTGGCTGGTTACCCGCGACCTATTGGTGAATGGCGGTATCCCATTGTCGTTCAATGAGCTCACCGGCCTCAACGCCTTCACCTTTCCAGCCTTTATGGCCGTGGTGGCGTTGGTGTTACTCAATACGCTTGTTTGGGGGGTATGGATGCGTTGTTGGCTCCTGCAAATTCCGCTAAAAGCCTTTCTCATTCGATTAGCGCTGTCAGTGGCACTCTGGCTGGGCGTTTTGTCGTTGACCGGTGAAGGGGCATGGTTGCGGGGGCTGCCCGAGCTATGGCTGCCACTTTTGATTGTACTGTTATTTTACTTTCTACTCCACCGGCCTGCTCTTGGCTTCATGAAACGAATGCGGCACCCACATATGGGCCAATCCCTGTCGCGCGTTTTATTGGTTTATTTTTCTTTGGCGGCGGCCTTTCAGCTCGCAGACGGTGGAGCACGACGACAAGCGAATCGGGCCAATCTGGTGGCTGAACGGCTGACCAATCCCTACGACGAACGGGCCATCACCGAACTATCTGCTATGATTCCCCGTCTTCGGGCCGATTCCTTATTGCTCTCAGGCATATACCGCCATGAATCCACACCCGAGCGCTGGCAAAGCCTGATCATATTGGGACACCTGACGGGTTATCTGGACCGCTATCAGCTTGTTGAGACCTGTTTTTTGCCCGATTTAAGGCCAGATGTTGGTTTTAATCTGATCGATTCATTCAACATGGGTGGAATAGGCCAACAGCAGAGGGCAATAGATCCGAAATCCGTCAGCAGCAAAGGCGTTCCATCACCTGATACCCCACGAACCGAAGAGCAGGTCGATCAGTTGCCCAGTGCCGTAACCCTCATACGCCAATTCACCGAGCAGGCACGACAAGGGTTCGGAATCAATGTTCCGCTGCCCCCACGATCCGGGCGCAGCGACACCCTGTACCTCCGTCTGCTTCGTCGCGACCCCGTGGCCTCCGGGGGGATGTGGGGACTCGCCGCAAACCGAACGCTTGGGGGCGATGGGGCCTATCCTGAGTTTTCATTCGCTTTGTATCGTTACGGATTGCTTCAGCGTTCGAGTGGGAGCATCAGTTACCCTTTACGCGAGCGCGATCTCAACCGGAAAGGTGCGTCGGCTTCCAATGAGCCAAATACCAATAGCTGGACCCACGGAGGTGGTACGCCCGTAGGCTTCGTTCGTCAGGCCCAGCACATCATCACACAACTCACCGACGGTAGTAGTTTGGTGGTTAGCTTTCGACCGCAAGATTGGCTCGACCTACCGGCGATGGGCATTGCGCTGCTTTTATCGGCATGGTTGCTGATCTTGCTGACCGAAGGCATTCGTCGGTTGGGCCGCAATAACCTTCGTTGGCAACTGGGCTACCGCGAGCGTATCGGTCTGGGATTGGTAGCCACGGGGCTCGTAACGGTGGTAGCCGGCGGATATGCCACCTTGGCCTATTCCGTGCGCAGCCGGGAGGCCAGTCAACAAGACAACCTCGCCGCTCGTTTAGAGGATTTATATACAGCCTTAGCCCCCCTGTTGAATGAGGACGTACTGAATCGGACAACTTCGTCGTCGCTTGGGATCTTTGGAGCAAGCATCCCACCACTTTCAAGTGTTTTGGGGGTCGATGACTACCGCTTAGCGGAATTGGCACGGCGCATGCAGGTCGATTTTGCATTATATGATGGACAGGGCCGATTACTGTACAGTTCTTTGCCTGAGGTAGACCGGCTTCCATTCGTTACCCAGCGATTAGTTCCCATGGCTTGGACAGCCTTGGCACGCGATGGACAGTCGCGCTTTGTACACAGTCACCAGCAGGGATGGGTGGATGCATGGTCGGCCTACCGGCCGGTTTTTCCGCGTGGCGATCGCCTGGCTGGGGTCCTGCAGATGGTGGTTCCCCGTTCGGATGCTGTCGGCAAAACAGAATACAACGCTTTTTTGGGGAATTTATTGCGTTTGTACTTGCTGTTGCTCTTGTTTTCCTTCCTGTTGTCGTATAGTGTGGCCCGAAGGATTACCAGACCCATTCGTGCGCTCACCCTTCAGATGATGCGCAACCGCTTTGGCGAAAAAGCCCCTATGGGCGGCTATCCACGCAATGATGAAGTTGGCCTTTTGATCCATTCCTACAATGAACTGCTGCTTGAATTGCAAGAAAGTGCACGGCTCCTGGCCAAAAGCGAGCGGGAACAGACTTGGCGCCAAGTGGCGCGACAAATCGCCCATGAAATTCGCAATCCACTCACACCCATGAAGCTGAAGCTACAGCGACTCATTCGCGACCGAAGCACGCACCCCGAGCGTTTCGAGGCACGATTAGGGGAAGACCTTTCCGTGGTTCTGGAACAAATTGATGTTTTGGCCGCTGTTTCAGACGAATTTGGGGCATTCGCCCGAAGTGAACCCCTCAAGAATGCTGTTTTTGATGTGCGCGATGGCATTCAACCGGCAGTCGCCCTGTTCAGTCACATTGGCGTCATTACTTTTGAGGATCACCTCCCCGCCGATGACTCTGGTGAGATGATGGGCGACGTGCAACAGATTCAGCGTGTTTTTCAGAATTTATTGCGAAATGCACAGCAGGCGGTGGCTGAAGGCGTTGAACCAAAGGTGCGTATCGAACTGAAACGCCATGGAAAGCGGTACATAGTATTGGTAGCGGATAATGGTCAGGGCATCCCTGAGTCATTCTCTGAGCGAATTTTTGAGCCGAATTTTACCACCAAAGGCTCGGGAATGGGTTTGGGATTGGCGATCGTGAGCCGTATCGTTGAGCAGCATTCGGGTTTGATCCACTTCGAGACAGCTCCAGGAATTGGTACCCAATTCACCCTGCAATTCCCGGCTTTGGCTGATCCGGAAGCCACTTAATGGTATTCCACATGATGATTTTCCATTTGATGGTTTTCCATTTGATGGTTTTCCATTTTCTCCAAACCCCTGTCGGCCACCCGCCGATTTCTTGAAAACTTAGGTTTTTCACCGCAACCAACCCAAAAGCC
>CAIVQI010000316.1 GCA_903908015.1 uncultured Bacteroidota bacterium | reverse complement strand
GGCCATCCCCTTCGATGAGCCAAGTACACAGCAAGTTTAGACCCGCATCACTTTCCCATGAATGGCCTCTTTGACCCCTTCCAGCTGTTTGCTTGCCCGCCACAAGCAACAGACTTTTTGGGGCATTGACCCTGGCCAACCGAAATGCTTCCGCATTGGTAGAATCGATTTGATCGAAATAAACGGGAGTACCCGGATGTAATGGCCATTGGGCATCGCCTAATTGAGGGATAATCACCTATTTTTGCACAAAATAAAGAAAATAGTGAGTAAAAAACAATTACAGGAATCAGCCTTGGCCGGAGTGGCACTGGAAGGAATCCTGGAGAAAAAAGGCCGTGGGGTAGTCCAATTGGATTTGCGTTACATCACCGACAGACCAGCTGATATTTTTCTAATTGCAGAGGCTGAGTCGGGAGTTCAGGTCAGGGCCATCGCCGACTCTGCTGCCGATCGGGTTTGGGAATTTCTACAAATCCGACCACTCGGCGTGGAAGGCAAAGAGCACGGGCAATGGGTTTTGATCGATTTTGGCGAAGTGGTGGTTCATGTATTTCAATCGGAATATCGCCGATTCTACGATCTAGAAGACCTTTGGAACGATGCCATCCGTACTGAACATGCTTCATGATGATGATCGATTACTAAACTATTTTCAATTGGCAAACGTTTGCCTTTGATTCAACCCATCCGAACCAAAAAGCCCCTATGGCCACAACCATTAAGAACAAGAAAAAAGACAACAAAACGGCTGTAGATAAACCGCCTAAATTCAACTTTTTATGGATTTATGGGCTCATCGCCGTGATTTTTATGGCTATTGTGCTCTTAGGAAATGCTACCAATACCCGACCAGCGAAATGGAGTGATCTGGAAATTGCGCTTGGTGAGGGTGACGTAAAAAAAATGACTGCTTTTCGGCAGGAAGACATCATTATTTTGGAGATCACCCTCCACAATGAAAGCCTGAAGAAAGAAAGGTACAAAGGACTTAAACCAACCGGCGTAGGACCAGGTCACGTGGCGCTTGTGATCACCGAAGGATCGGGAGACGTACTGGCCTCAAAATTGGATGAGCTCCAGAAAAAACTGCCAGACGATAAAAAAATGGAGGTCCGTTGGGAGAGTCGCCACAGCTGGTTCTCCGAAATTCTGAGCTTTTTGCTTCCCATGTTGCTTATTTTTGGCATTTGGATGCTGCTGATGCGTCGGTTCGCGGGTGGTGCTGGTGGGGCAGGCGGACAACTCTTCAATATTGGTAAATCGCGCGCCACTTTGTTTGATAAAAATGCGCGTGAAAACACAACATTCAACGATGTCGCCGGCTTGGATGAAGCCAAGCTCGAAGTCATGGAGGTGGTCGACTTTTTGAAAA
The DNA here is from genome assembly GCA_903908015.1 of uncultured Bacteroidota bacterium. GTDB lineage: Bacteria > Bacteroidota > Bacteroidia > UBA7662 > UBA7662 > F1-60-MAGs140. The sequence goes on along the minus strand of CAIVQI010000316.1, from coordinate 1,537 downwards.
GTCCCAAAAAATACACTAGCCTTGGCGGAAAAATTCCAAAAGGCGTGCTCTTGGTGGGCCCTCCTGGTACGGGTAAAACCCTGCTGGCCAAAGCTGTGGCTGGCGAAGCCCAAGTGCCCTTCTTTACCCTGAGTGGCTCTGATTTCGTGGAGATGTTTGTGGGTGTGGGTGCGAGTCGGGTTCGTGACCTGTTCAAGCAAGCGCGGGAGAAGGCCCCTTGCATCATCTTCATCGACGAAATCGATGCCGTGGGGCGGTCTCGGGGCAAGAATCAGATTATGGGGGGCAACGATGAGCGTGAAAGCACGCTCAACCAGCTGCTGGTGGAGATGGACGGCTTCTCATCAGAAATCGGGATCATCATGATGGCTGCCACAAACCGGCCGGATGTATTAGATCCTGCCTTGTTGCGCCCCGGACGCTTCGACAGGCAGATTACAGTTGACAGGCCAGATATCAAAGGGAGGGAAGAGATCTTTCGGGTTCATCTGAAGCCACTGAAACTAGGCCCTGATGTGGATGCTGGGGTTTTGGCCGCGCAAACACCAGGGTTCGCTGGCGCCGAAATCGCTAATGTTTGTAACGAAGCTGCCCTCATTGCCGCCCGTAAATCCAAAAAACAGGTAGAACTGAGCGACTTTCAGGAAGCAGTGGATCGGGTAATCGGTGGACTTGAAAAGAAAAACAAAATCATATCCCCTGAAGAAAAACGGATTGTGGCCTACCACGAGGCGGGGCATGCTGTGGTGGGCTGGTTTCTCGACAGCACCGATCCATTGGTGAAGGTATCTATTGTGCCCCGAGGCATCGCAGCATTGGGCTACGCACAATACCTTCCAAAGGAACAATATTTATACACCACCGAACAGTTGCTGGATTCGATGTGTATGACACTGGGTGGCAGGGTGGCCGAAGAGGTAGTTTTTGGCCGCATTTCTACCGGAGCTCAGAATGATTTGGAACGCATTACCAGAATGGCTTATGGAATGGTGACCCTCTACGGCATGAACCCCAAGGTAGGAGCCGTGAGTTTTCATGACCCCACTGGCGAATACCAGTTTAGAAAGCCATACTCGGAAGACACCGCCCGCATGATCGATGAGGAGGTGCGCGAGCTCATTGAGAAGGCCCACGAAAAAACGCGAGAGTTGATCATGGAACGGCGAGAAGAATTGGAGAAAATCGCCCAGGAGTTGCTCGTAAAAGAGGTTATTTATCAGACTGATTTGGTGCGTTTGGTTGGCCCAAGACCAAGCACGGAAACCCACCTTACGGAAGAAATTCCACAAGTGATTAGCTTTCCAAAAGCAAACCCGGATGCAATCACCCATGATGGTTTGGAATCAGGAGCTATGGCCGAAACTAATGAAAAAAATGAAGCCACTACAAATGAAGCGGCTTCAGATTCAGGAGAAAAAACCGAGGGCGATGCATCAGATCCAACAAGCAAAATGTAGATGACTGGCTTGCGCGAGGTTACAGCCCGTGAGCGGGTTTTGAAGCACATCCGTAAAGGGCTGATTCACCGGGTTTCAGC
>CAIVQI010000315.1 GCA_903908015.1 uncultured Bacteroidota bacterium | reverse complement strand
TGTTCCATGTCATTTCATACGCACGGACTACGATGGAATGCAATGTGGGAACCACGTAGGGTGTTCGTAGTGTGCGAAAAATCGATGCCAATAATGGACTCCCATCAACAATGCCCGAATCAGCTTCTGTATGCAGGAGAATACACTGACTCAACGGATATTTCAGCTGCACCTCCGATATCAAATCCAAACCAGAGGCTTTAGAGAGTCGTAGGTGAGTCAGCACGACACAGCCCGGACGGTTTTGCAGCACCTGAAGGGCCAAAGTAACATCCGAGCAGGTAAACAGCTCGAAAAGATCCTGGAAATTGGCGCGGAACGTATTTCGACCCGCTTCTAGTTCATCCACATATACAACCGGTATAGGGTGGGGGAACATGGTAATCAATTTATTTGGGTGCGATAATAATGAAAAAAATCAATCAATTCACGCGTGAAATTTGATGTGAAATCCCCTGATCATCGTCTTTTTCCAGTAAAAGACCCGATTGTTTTCTATTTTTGCAGTTATGCCAAAGACTCAGCCCGTTTATCTGGTCGACGCCTGTCGCACCCCCATCGGAAAATTGGGAGGTTCACTCGCTGGGGTTCGCCCAGACGACCTTGCCTCCATCAGTATGAGGGCCTTGATGGCGAGAAATCCGGGTTTTGATCCAAATGCGGTGGAGGATGTCGTCCTTGGTGCAGCCAATCAGGCCGGAGAAGATAACCGAAATGTGGCAAGAATGGCTGCCCTCTTGGCTGGGCTCCCAGTAGGGGTGGGCGGGGTGACCGTCAACCGACTCTGTGCGAGTGGATTGCAGGCACTGATTGATGCATACAGAGCTATTTCCCTCGGAGAGGGTGACGCTTATATTGCTGGAGGTGTAGAAAGTATGACCCGAGCACCATGGGTGATGGCCAAGCCAGATCAAGCATTTTCCCGTAAAATCGAGGCTTACGATACAACATTGGGATGGCGTTTCACCAATGCGGCATTAGCAGAGCGCTACTACCCCTACAGTATGGGTGAGACAGCCGAAAACGTAGCTGATCGCTACCGAATTAGCCGCGAACAACAAGATGAATTTGCTTTTCTGTCGCAATCAAACTATGCCCATGCGGCTTCAGCGAACAAATTTCAATCGGAGATCGTTCCCGTAGAAATTAAGGCGTTGAAGGGCCCAAATACACTGTTTGAGGTGGACGAACACCCCAGATTCAGCAGTAAAGAACAATTGGCCGGACTCAAACCAGCCTTCCGAAAAGACGGCAGCGTAACGGCCGGAAACAGCTCGGGGATGAACGATGGGGCCGCATGCGTACTTATGGTGAACGAATCGGCTCTAAAGACCCATGGGTTAACCCCAATGGCCCGGATCGTGGGGGCCTCTGCAGTCGGTGTAGATCCAGCATATATGGGAATTGGACCCGTTCCAGCCATACAGCGTTTGTCCAGTCGAACTGGAATCAAAATCAGCGCTATTGACCTTTTCGAGCTAAACGAAGCCTTCGCCGCACAGGCCGTGGCCTGCATTCAAGAATTACAGATTGACCCCAGTCGTGTTAACCGAAGAGGGGGTGCCATTGCATTGGGTCACCCCCTAGGCTGTTCCGGCGCGCGAATCACCACCACTTTGGTTCACCAAATGAAGGACGACACTACAGTCAAATACGGTGTGGCAGCACTTTGTGTGGGCGTTGGACAAGGTTTGGCCATGATGCTCGAAAATTGCGCTTAATGCTTGCCAGGCGTTATTTTATTTGGTTTGCCTACCATGGTGCACGCTATCATGGATGGCAGGCACAAAAGAACGCCACAGGCATTCAAGAGGTGCTCCAAACGGCTTTGGCTACCCTTCTCAGGGAACCGCTTGTTGTAACCGGACAGGGTAGAACAGATGCCGGGGTACATGCGAGGCAGATGGTGGCGCATTTCGATTGTTTAGCAGACCTACCGGTCGACCTGAACGCCAGGCTCAACCAACTGTTGCCTCAGGATATTCGCATCACCCAAATACGTGAAGTGACCCTAGAGGCTCATGCGAGATATTCAGCCGAACATAGGTTGTACCGATATTACATCCACCGCTCCCCAGACCCATTTTTGGCGGACCGGTCTTGGTACCTACAATCGCTTCCCGATATAGAATTACTTCATGTTGCGGCAAAAATGCTACTCCAACACGCTGATTTTGGTTGTTTTGCCAAGACACACGGAGGCAACCATACCAATTTATGTGATGTGACGCGTTCCGAATGGAATATCCATGATCATCAACTCATTTTTACCATTCAAGCCAACCGTTTTCTTCGCCAGATGGTGCGTGCTGTTGTCGGTAGCCTGGTGGCTTTGGCACAGGGAAAAAAGAATTTGGCATGGTGGACTACGCTGCTCCTTGACTCACCAGGGCGTAAATGTGGACTGGCGGCACCGCCCCATGGTTTGTTTCTCGAGGAGGTGGCCTATCCCGATTCTATTTTTTTAAACCAAGCGAGCAGCTTGGTCATGCCTTTAGCCCAAAACCATGAGTGATACATCAAGCGTCAATAACGCTTATTTGATTCGGAAAACCCTTACACTGCTGAAGGAAAACCGTCCTGTAGTCGGTTTTATCATGGTGTTGGTGTTGGCTTTGGCCCTGATTTCACCCTTGCGTCCCATGCTGATCCAAGACATGGTGGATGGCCCCATGCAGCAAGGTGATCTCAACGGACTGCTCAAGTATACCCTCTGGATGATCGGTTTATTGGTTTTGGAGTCCATTTTTCGCTACTATTTCACCTATCAAAGCGCTTGGCTCGGACAGGCAGTAGTGCGACAACTCAGGCAGAAGTTATTTCATCATCTTTCGACTTTGCGGCTCAGTTATTTCGACAGAACCCCGGTAGGAACCCTCACCACACGCACCATCAGCGATATTGAATCGATTGCGGAGGTATTTTCACAAGGATTGCTGACCATCTGGGGTGACCTGTTGCAGCTCCTGATCTTACTCGCCATCATGTTTTACACCGATTGGCGGCTTACCCTGATCGGTTTAATCGTGTTGCCACCCTTACTTTGGGCAACTTGGCTGTTTAAAGAAAAGGTGCGGACCTCCTACCAGGAGGTGAGGCGCGAAGTAGCGCGACTGAACACATTCGTGCAGGAACATTTGACGGGTATGGGCATCATTCAGGTGTTCAACCGTGAGAAGGAAAGCCTCAAGACCTTTGAATCAGTCAACCTTGAACTGCAGCAGGCGCACTTAAGGGGCGTACTCTATTACTCCATCTTCTTTCCTGTGGTGGAAATACTCACTGCAGTTTCTCTCGGCTTGGTGGTGAGTTGGGGTGCGCTTCAGTCCGTTGGGGCTGGGGTGAGCCCGGGTGTACTGATTGCCTTCATTCTCTACCTCAACCAATTCTTTCGTCCCATTCGTTTGTTGGCAGATAAATTCAACAGCCTACAGATGGGGGTCGTGGCCGCGGAACGGGTTTTTAAGTTGATGGAGGTCAAAGAACAAGAGGAAGATGACGGACGAAAAACACCGTTGTCGACTGAAGGGTCAATTGAATTTCGGGATGTTTGTTTTAGCTACCGGCCAGACATTCCTGTTTTGAAGGGGATTAGCTTCGCGCTCAAACCCGGTAAGCGCCTGGCGTTGGTAGGTAGTACAGGTTCAGGAAAAACCTCTGTGGTGAATGTATTGGGTCGGTTTTATTCGCACAGTTCGGGTTCAGTTGTTGTCGATGGTGTACGGATCGAAGACATACCCCTAACAGAATTACGCGGTAGAATAGGTTTTATTTTACAGGATGTTTTCCTTTTTTCAGGTACGATCTATGAAAACATCAGCCTCAAAGATCCAGCGGTGAGTCGAGACGAAATCAGGAGCATTGCACGTAATGCGGGAATCTACAGGTTTTTGGAACGGCTTCTGGGTGAACTCGAATACGAGGTTCGCGAACGTGGCGCGGCATTGTCGACCGGTCAACGGCAGTTGATTGCATTCCTGAGGATGATGGTTCTGAATCCGCCACTGGTGGTACTCGATGAAGCCACAGCCTCCGTCGATTCAGAGACTGAAGCACTATTACAAAATGCCATGAACAGTCTGTTGTCAAATCGATCTGCTTTGGTGGTGGCTCATAGGCTCTCGACCATACGCGACGCTGATGAGATTCTGGTTTTGGAAAAAGGCGAGATTGTGGAAAGAGGAACGCATACAGCACTGCTCGAGACTGATGGCGTTTACAGCCGCCTCTATCACCTCCAATTTGAGTCGCAATTGACCAATTCGTAGCTATTTTTGTGAGTGGAGTTTTTTTCATGCGCTTCCAATCGCTTCGTTCCCACTAACTATTTTCATCCTTCGTTCGAATTTATCATTTCATCTAAGCCAAAATCTATCTACTGTGAATAAATCATTCATCGGCATTTTTTTGTATTTCATGTTGCATATGAATCCAGCCATGGTCATGGCCCAACAAGCCGGACACAATCATGATTGTGCTGCTGTAAAAGCTGCAGTTGGTGGATCCTGGATGTCGGCCGCCCGACTTCAGCGTGCGAATCGGGGAAGCGATAATTACGACATACATTATTATCTGATCGATCTAGAGGTGAGCAACACAAGTACGTCGTTGGGTGGAAAGGTCAGGTTCGATGCCAAGGTGATTTCAGCAGAAATGGATACCTTATGGTTCGAGTTTAACGACAACAACACCATCGACTCAATCCGAATCAATGGCCAGCGCATGCTCTCATTCAGTCGCCTCAATCATGTTGTTCGGGTTCCATTGTTGTCCACCTTGTCAACTCAAGCGGATGTATCTTTGGAGGTCTGGTACAGCGCAGCTCCCACAAGCAGTGGTTTTTTCAGTGGCGTGAGCAACGCCCAGAGCCCAACATGGGGCGCACAAGTCACCTGGACACTATCCGAGCCTTTCGGAGCCATTGATTGGTTGCCGTGTAAGCAGGATTTGTGGGATAAAATTGATTCGGTCGACTTCTTCGGCACCACCAGCAATCCAAATAAGGTTGCTTCCAATGGGATATTGACGCAAGTCCTTCCATTAGCCGGCAATAAAACCCGTTTTCACTGGCGTACTCGCCTCCCACAGGCGTTTTATCTCATCGCTTTTTCTGTTACGGATTATGTGGAGTATCTGACCTATGCCAATCCTGCTGCTCTAGCGCCCGATTCCATCATGGTACAACATTGGGTATACAACCGGACCAATTCAAACAACCAAACTACCCTCAATTTTTGGAAGCCAAACATGGACGCCACCGATGATATGATCGAACGGTTTTCGGTCATCTGGGGATTGTACCCATTTTGGGAAGAAAAATATGGTCATATGATGGCCCCTTTGGGCGGCGGTATGGAACATCAAACCATGAGCACAATGGGGACCTTTGGGCAGGACCTAACATCCCACGAACTGGCCCATCAATGGTTTGGGGACTTGGTGACCTGCGCCAGCTGGAGCGATATATGGATCAATGAGGGATTCGCTTCTTATGGTGAATATTTGTATAGGGAATTAGCGTTTGGTCGCGCCAATGCAGACAGCTGGATGACCAACACCCAAAATTCTGGTCGCCAACCTACGGGTTCGGTTTATGCGCCCGCAGGCTCAGGCGTCAATCGAATATTCAGCAGCAATCTTTCTTATAAGAAAGCGGCCGCTGTCATTCATATGCTTCGGTGGGAAATTGGAAATGACTCCTTATTTTTCGCGGCCCTCAGGCATTTTCTTTCGTTGAAGGCCCATGATGTGAGCACTACGGATGAATTTCGCAGCATCATCGAGGCCTTTACGCAAGTTCCCTTAAGCAACTTTGTCCAAGAGTGGATTTATGGAGAAGGATTTCCATCCTATACCATTCGGTGGAACCAAGTCGATTCTACTATTTATGTTTGGCCCGACCAAACCACAACCAGCATCAACACGCCATTTTTCAGTACCACCTTGCCCATTCAAATCACTTCGGGGGGAACCACCCGCATGCTTCGGGTTGATCCTTCTGCCGGTATCAGCCGATTTCAAATAGGTGCATCGGCAGTGACTAATGTTGCCCTCGACCCTGGCAATGTATTGCTCAAAGGCAGCAGCACCATACAGCGACTCAACACCCTTGGCACATCTGTCGGTTCCACAGATCCTGAAGTACTCAATATTTTTCCGAACCCCACCAGTCAATTTTTACGGGTAAGTGGCATTCGAGCCCCTTTTAACTGGAGTCTGAATTCGCTCAATGGACAAGCCATATTGCAAGGCAGGATAGAACATGATGGTGAACCCATTCAAGTGGGCCAAATCGAACCAGGAATTTACCTGCTTCAGTGTAATTATAAAAACGAGAAAACCCTATGGGGTCGCGTACAGATTACTGAATAGACATAGATTACTTTTTTTCCTCCTTGATTTTACCACCAAATACGCTGAAGTTGAGGTAGCGGCGGGGTTGTTTTCGGAAGTCTTCCATCAACAAATTCAAGGATTTTGCTGACTCATCCAGGCGGTGGTACAACGAAGAATCCTGTATCATTTTGCCCATCGTGCCATCACCCCGCTCGATTTTTTGAAGTATTCCCGATAATGAAGCCAAATTTTGATTGATGGAGGCCAGGGTGGGCTGTAGGGAGAGTACAGACAAACTATCGCTGAGTTTACTTGCATTTTGGATAATTTTATTGATATGCTCGTTGTTTTTAGCCAGGTTTCCACTGATCAACTCAACTTGCGATGCACTCCTGCTGAGTGGGCCCTTCATGCTTGCGCTCATTTCTGCCAAATCGGCAGTGGCTTGTTCTACATGCACAAATGTTTTGTTCAGCGCATTTGGGTCTATTGCACCCAAAAGATATTGGGTGGTGATGAGCAAACTGTCGATTCGATTGCGCATGGGAGTGACCTGATCAGCAATTTTATCGAGTAACGCTGTTTCAACAGTACCATTTAGCGTGTCATAAGAACCAGCCACTTCAGTATTCTTTGAAAAAAGGATCTCGATGGCTCGGGTGTTAAACAAATCGGTACTAATAACCCGAGCCTCTGAACCAACAGGGATTTGAATGTCCTCCCGGGCATAAAATTCTATGAGTACGCCCTCAGCCTGCAAAATGACTTCACGAACCGATCCCACTTTTACCCCCCGAAACAATACCGGCGAAGAAGATTGGAGATTCAGTGCATTTGGATAACGAACATAATAGGTCAGGTTGCTGTTGAATACATTTTCGCCTTTAAGGAAATTAAAACCGAAAATAAGTAGCCCTATAGCCATGGCTGCGAATAGTCCCAGTCTAACTTCCTGTTTGCCAATTTTAAATTTGTCGCTGCCAGAATGTTGCATGAATGTGTAAAGGTGAAAACGAATGACTAAGGTTGGTCTGTCTCTTTTTTATATTGACTGAATGCTTGTGCAATGGCCGTGGTGATTTTATCTTCACCTTCCGCCGTATTGAGAAAACGCTCCTCCTGGGGGTTGGTCAGAAATCCGGCTTCAATCAATAGAGCGGGCATGGTTGTGCGGTACAGCACCAGAAATCCGGCTTGTTTTACCCCCCTGGAGTGGCGACCTGCCATGGTTCTAAATTGCTCTTCAACCAAACCGGCCAACCGAATACTCTGGTTACGGTAGGCCGATTGGAATAACTCAAAGACAATATGAGCAGTTGGGTCGGCAGGGTTAAAACCATCGTAATTCTGGACGTAATCGCTCTCCATCAGAAT
>CAIVQI010000314.1 GCA_903908015.1 uncultured Bacteroidota bacterium | reverse complement strand
TTTCATTCAATGTAATCGGCACAGGCTTCTTTAAACCCAATATCTCCACCATGGTTGGTGCTTTGTATCGGCAGGACGATGCGCGGCGCGATGCAGGCTTTTCCTTGTTTTATTCAGGCATCAACATTGGCGCCCTTTTGGGGGGGTACGCCTGTATTTCTATTGGGAAGGGCAGTCTATTTGCGTCTTGGGTTCCAGAGGCGTTGCGCTGGAATGTCGCCTTCGGATTGGTTGCTGTGGTGATGAGTATTAGCCTGCTCACCTTTGTTTTTACGCGCCGAAGTATGGGCCCGATTGGGGCTGGTCCACTCACCCCCAATAGAACCGATTCACCCAATAGAACCGATTCAACGGAAACCAGCGCTTCACCATCGGCTGCTGCCAGTGGCGGGCTCACCAGCCGGAGGGTTGCGGGATTTCTGTGGCAGGAATGGGCGGTGTTTGCCGGCGCTCTTCTGTCGGTGCCGCTGATCATGAAAATGGTGGCCAACACGGTCTACACCGATTATTTTATGTATGCCATCGGGCCATTTAGTTTGCTCTATCTCGGTTATGAGATGTCGCGCCACACAGCGGCAGAGGTTCGTAAACTCGTGGCTGCCCTCTTGTTCATTTTATTTTCGGTGGTATTTTGGGCCATTTTCGAACAGGCAGGTGGGTCATTGAGTTTATTTGCGGCCAACAACCTCGACAACCAACTGCTGGGCAGCATCACCCTCGATCCAAATGGGGTGAACAATGCTGCCAACTCGCTCTTTGTGATTCTATTTGCGCCGCTACTTGGGTTGCTTTGGGTCGCTATGAGCCGCAGAAAGCTGGAACCCAACACGGTGGTCAAATTCGGACTTGGATTCATTTTCCTGGGCTTGGCTTTTTACACCTTCTATGCTACCCGATTTTTTGCCACGGCAGAGGGGATTGCCTCGCTCGACGTGTTTACAATGGCCTATTTCGTGGTGACCCTTGGCGAATTATGCTTGTCGCCCATCGGCCTATCGATCATGACCAAACTTTCCCCCACCCGCCTGCAAGGACTGATGATGGGCATGTGGTTTTTGGCCAGTGCCTACGGACAGTACGTCGCTGGTTTATTTGGCGCCAGCATCGTAGCCGAACAGGCCAATGCCACTGCGCTCGATAAATTAAATGCCTACACAGAAGGATATCGCCTTTTTGGGGGCTACGCGATCATCGCAGGGGTGGCTCTTCTGCTGCTTTCGCCGCTGATGCGCCGACTCATGGGCGATGTGCGCTAGCGCATTCCTGTGCGCTTGACTAGCGCCAAAGCAGTCTTATGTGCGAATGACAGGGTTTCTTTATTCAGACTGAATGAAAAAAATGGGTCAAAAAAAAAGCCTGTCTTTCGACAGGCTTCTTTTGATTGGGTTGCTGATTACTGAGCAGGAGCAGCAGTAGTGTCTACAGCAGCAGCTGTATCAACGGGAGCAGGAGCTGGCTCTTCAGCCACAACTTCTTCCTGTACAGCAGTTTCTTCTGTAGCCTCTTCACCACCACCACATGCAACTGAGAACAACATCACACCAGCCATCAGCACTGAAAATACATTTTTCATAATTTTGTGTTTTAACGGGGCAAATATAAGTAGAAAAAACATGTACGCAACCCTTAGAAGAAAAATATTTTTGCGTCCCTTTTCTATTTTTCTCTGAACAACAAGATGACAGGGACGCCGGAAAGCTTGTAGTGATCCCTCAACTTATTTTCTAAATATCGTTTGTAAGGGTCGCGTATGTATTGAGGAAGGTTGCAGAAAAACACGAAGGTCGGTGGCACTTGTCGTAGTTGCGTGATGTATTTAATTCGAATATACTTTCCTTTCCAAGCGGGTGGCGGATAGTCTTCGATCACCTTACCCATCACTTCATTCAGTTGTCGCGTTGGAATGTGAGCCTGTCGCGCCTGATGCACATTCATGGCGGTTTCGACCGCTTGGAAGATGCGCTGCTTGTCGGTCGCCGAAATGAATACGATGGGTACATCACGAAAAGGTGCCAATCGTTCTTTGATCGTCTTCTCGAATTCTTTCATGGTTTTGTGGTCTTTCTCCACCAAATCCCATTTATTGACCAGGATTACGATGCCTCGCCGGTGTTTTGAAGCCAGGTGAAATATTTGCAAATCCTGCGCTTCAATTCCTTGTGTGGCGTCGAGGAGCAAAAGAATGACGTCCGACTCCTCGATGACCCTTAAGGTCCGCAATACGGAATAGAATTCTATGTCCTCATGAACTTTTGCCTTTTTTCGCAGTCCAGCGGTGTCGGTGAGCACAAAATGGTGGCCGAAACCCTTGTATTCGGTATGTACTGCGTCGCGGGTGGTACCGGCGATGGGGGTTACGATGGTGCGTTCATACCCGAGTAAGGCGTTGAGCAGCGTGGATTTCCCCACATTGGGGCGACCAACGAGGGCTATTTTGGGCAAATCGGGCGCGGGTTCAGTGGCGGGTGGTAAGTGCTTAATGAGTTCATCAAGCAATTCACCCGTGCCTGATCCAGTCTGAGAGGAAATGGGATAGACTTCTCCTAAACCAAACGCGTAAAACTCACTGCTGGCGGGCAGACGTTCGCCATGGTCGACCTTATTGGCCACCACTAGAAGGGGCTTTTTATGGCGCCTGAGCATGTTGGCGAGGGATTGATCGAGGTCGGTGATGCCGGTGGTGACATCCACCACAAACAGCAAAATATCAGCCTCCTCAATAGCCAAATGAACCTGCTTGCGAATGGCCGCCTCGAATTGATCCTCCGACTGGGTAACGTACCCACCGGTGTCGATGACGGTGAAGGCTTCATCGCACCACTCCGATGTGCCATAATGACGGTCGCGGGTCACCCCCGATAGGTCATCTACAATGGCCTCGCGCCTTCCAACCAGTCGATTGAATAAAGTTGATTTGCCCACATTGGGGCGCCCTACGATCGCTACGATTCTGCTCATGATTTGTCGCTATACCCGAAATAACGGAGTTGTCGTGGGTCGTTGCGCCAATTAGGGCGAACTTTTACACGAATGGTTAGAAATATCTTTTGCTGCCAGAAGGCTTCCATGTCCTTGCGTGCTTCTGTCCCCACCGTTTTGAGCCCTAGTCCACCAGCCCCTATGATGATGCCCTTTTGTGATTCCCGCTCCACATAAACCATCGCTTCAATGCGCAAAAGCCCCTCATCGTCTTTGAACCGCTCGATCATCACTTCCGTAGAATAGGGCACTTCTTGTCGGTAATTCAAGAATATTTTTTCACGGATGATCTCTGCAGCGATAAACCGCTCGCTTTTGTCGGTGAGTTCATCGGGATCGTAATAGGCCGGGCATTCTGGTATTCGGTTGAGCAAGGCCTGCATCAGTTCATCCTTACCATCACCGGTGACCGCCGAGAGTTCCATGATTTCCTGATCGGGGAATTGTTCTCGCCATTCCTGCAATCTGATTTCCCGCTCTTCAGGCTTGAGTAAATCAGTCTTGTTGAACAACACGATGAGCGACTCCGCAGCTTCGATGATTTGCTTTCGGTATGGGTCGACCTCCTTCACAGGTGGCCTCGAAACATCCACCAAAAGCAAAACAATATCGGCATCTTTTAAAGCGGAGTCGACATACCGCATCATCATCTGGTGCAATCCGTGTGCGCTCTCGAGGTATCCAGGCGTGTCGCTAAACACCAGCTGAAAACCATCCCCACTCAGGATTCCGATAATCCTGTGTCGTGTGGTTTGGGCTTTGGGGGTGATGATCGAGAGACGCTCCCCCACCAAGGCATTCATCAAGGTTGATTTTCCAGCGTTGGGCAGACCGAGCAGACTGATAAATCCGGCTTTGTGTTTGTTCATTTTATTTGGTTTGCAAATGTCTGCATTTTATCGTATCTTTGCAGTCCTATTGCGGGGTAGAGCAGCGGTAGCTCGTTGGGCTCATAACCCAAAGGTCACACGCCATTTTCACAACCCAAAAAACCAAAAACAAAAAAAAAAATGCAAAGAAACCAAGGGAAACGAAACTCTCACCAAGGTAGAGTCATATTCTCGCTGGTT
>CAIVQI010000313.1 GCA_903908015.1 uncultured Bacteroidota bacterium | reverse complement strand
CCCGTTCCCGCGCCATCGCTCGTTCTCGTACCCGATGTGGCGGGGTTGGTGGATGTTCCATACGCTACACCACGTGCCGTTACCGCAGCCCCACCATCCGAGGTGACATCACCTCCGGTGTTCGCAGCGGTAGACGTTATGCCTGTTATCGCTGTTGTAGCAACCACGGGTAATGACGTAACCGGAAGCACGCTTAGCACACTACTATTCGAAAACTGTACAGGACATCCAGAAGTGCTCACTTCCACCCGGTACTCGTTGCCATTCATCGAACTGCTTGCAACTATCCCAAGGGTCGGCGTTGTCACCCCACTATACGGCAAACCGTCGGTGAGATTAGTCCATGTGCCCCCACCCGAATGTACCTACCACTGGTAGGATGTGGCTCCTGACGCCACTACAGTCAAACTTCCAGTTGAACCTGCGTACAATGATATGCCCGTAGGAGGCTGGGTGGATATCTGAAAACTGTTCACTATAAGATTTAAAATCACCACACTGTCGCAACCCGCCGCATTGGTGAGAATATGGGTATATTGCCCACTGCTTCCCAGACTCTGACCGAAAAACGTATATACATCCGGGTAGCAAACGCTCGCATTCAGTTCGGTACGGCTAATGGAAAGACTATCAATTCTTCCATTGCTGAAGGTCAAGGAATCAAAAATCTGAGCCTGGCTATTGGCCAAAATACAACTCGACGGATCCCATTCCAGGTTGGTGACACCGCTGCCAGTTTTAATAAAACGTAATTCCTGAATGACTCCATTCAGATAGGCAGAAGCCGTATCATACCAGGCCAGCACAACATATTCACCGGAGGCGTGCAAATTGGTATTGATGCTGCTAATCTGCGGATCGGTATTGATGGCATCCAAAAATTGCAGCACCTGGTTATCAAAATCGAGTCGCAGGGTGATTTCCCCGATATCCGAAGCCTGGGTGATGCTCACGCCTATTGTTACGGTATCACCCACGCAAGCCGAGGCCGAACCGATACCGATGTTGGGTATTATCACATCGAGGACAGCCGGTGCAGAGAAAACGCTACACTGTCCACCCGCTGTGGCCTCGAGCCGATATTGAAACCCGATCATCGATGCCGTAATGTTGGAAATGCTCAATTGCGGCGTGCCCACACCCGAATAGCCGGACCCATTCTGAAGCTGATTCCAGCTGTTTCCACCGTCGTTGCTCACCTGCCAGTGATACGCCGTGGCACCGCTGACCGGTGCGCTTAGTGTGGTGGAACCATAAAGGGGAACCATCACCGCGCTAGTTATTGCCCCCGAAAAGACAGGATAGGGTATTGACGTTACCCCGCCACCGATGTAGATGGTCGAATCCAGAACATTGAAATTGTAATCGACAATCTCGGTTTGGGATGCATTGAATGTAAGGGTCGTGGATGCATTCACCTGAAATGACAGATTCACCAGTACCGTATTCGGCAGCACCGCCGGCGTGTTGGTTGAGGCCCAGGCAATTCGAATTTCTGAAGGGGAATAGGCAGCCACCAACATTGAATCGGAGGTTAATGCCGCACCGCTGGAACCCAAAAAAGTGAGCGCCCCAGGGTCGTACTGTATGGCCAGGGAAATGGCGCCAACCGAGGAAAAGTTCCGCATACGTACCGGAACCTGTACGGTGGTTCCGCTGCACGAACTCACCGAGCCCAGTTCGACCTCCGGCTGGACGGTCGCGCTTGAAAGCGTTGGAATAAAAGACAGAACCCAAAGTAGCAACAAGCGGCGCATATTAGAAGAAAATAAAGCGGTCAGTGACTGAGTGTGGACATTGGTTTTCATGGGTCGTGTAGTTGGCCTTACGAATTATTCTTGTCAATAACGATCAATTTCTCCCCTTCACCAACCGCAGCTGCCTGCGGTCAGCTTCAGCGGCCGATTGGTAGAAAACGCTGCAATGGTAAACCCCGGGCGGAATATCCGATACGGGCAAGTCAATCCGGTGAACGCCCTCAGCATATTGGCCTGGCACACCCTGGTAGATCAACCGTCCGGTGGCATCGCTGATCTGGAACCTAACACTGCCCGGTTGGGGCAACTGTATCGACAGATAAGACTCATTGCTCATCGGATTGGGTACGCAGCGCACATCCCAGTTGACCGTTGCGTGCTCAGACAGGGTGGGCACCCAGAGTTTGGGCATAGACAAGGGCGTGCCCGTTCCATCCGCCAGCTCGCATTCACCCAACGCCACCCATTGGGCAGGCAAGGCGAGTGACGACAACGGCTCCTCTGCTTCTATGACCAGCAATTCCTCCCCGCTGCGCAGCGAAATGGACTGCGTACCAAACCAAGCCAAACGCAAAACGCGATCGGTTTGATGGAATACCACGGGCGATGAACCCTCCGGGGCCTGGGGCACCCGAATGCCCCGCACTCGCATGCCTTCAGGCAAAGACAACTCCAGCGAAATGGCCGCAACCTCCATGTTCTCACCAGCATGCACCGGCCACTCGTTACCTTCACCCCGGAAGAGTCCACCCTGCCCCAGCCAGACCCCGGCCGACTGCCTTAGTCCGGGCAACAGAT
>CAIVQI010000312.1 GCA_903908015.1 uncultured Bacteroidota bacterium | reverse complement strand
TCACACTTTAGAGAAACTAATACTGAACATGCGTGCACAAGGCCGGATTCGGCTTGGAAACAAGATGATCATCCATCGGTTCGTGGATCTGAACGGGGGGGTGATACATACGCAGGACAACCTCTGTCTCGCGTCAAATTCGGATAGCCTCACTGCACAGATTAGAGGTGGCACCAATGGCTCGGTTCAGGGTAAAGTGGTGACTGAACGGCATCTGGCCTGGATGGGAACCGGACATAGCGGATATCGATTTATAGGGAGTCCACACCGTTCAGCGATTCCTTTCAGTCAGGTTGATGGACTTCCTCCGGTTCCTCATGGCATCATACGCTTCAGTGAGCCACTGAATACTTATCTTTCGGTTCCCACCAGCAACAATCAATGGAATTCCGCCCAAGCCTTTGGCATATGGACCGACAGCAGCAGGATCATCCGCTTGACGGGAGAGCCCCAGCTCAACCCTACAGGACCCTATTTCCTTCAAAATCAATCAGCTCGTTGGAATTTAATGGGCAACCCCTTTCCCTCTGCTGTAGCATGGGATTCAGTACTGAAAACCAATACAGAGCATGCGGTTTGGGTCTGGAAAAAGGATAGTGTAATCCCAGGAGCAGGAAACTGGGCGTCTTACATTAACGGATCAGGCAGCAATGGGGCAACTGGGATTCTGGCGCCGCTACAAGGATTTATGGTACGTGCTGGGGCATCAGGATTATCATCCATTTTCTATCCAATCGCTGCTCGTCAACCTGATTTGATGAGCAGTTTTTTTAGACAACATCATCAAGAGCCCCGCCTGAGTGTTAAACTGGAACAGATTTCACCCCATTTTATGGAGGAATCAGTTATCCATTTAAAAGCCGATGCAACTTCTGGCTTTGATGCCCAACATGATGCCGGCTATCTGGGCGATGAAACGGCGGCTTCTCCCTCCCTCGCCAGTCTTGATGGAAACGGATATCCGTACAGCATTCAATCCATTCCGGATCCCGGAGGACTTCAGCGGATAATACCCTTAAAAACAATCTTTGGCCAATCAGGCAACTACCAGATTCATATAGAATCCTCAAATTGGCCTTCACCATCTCCCATATTCTTGGAAGACCGCTTGCTCCAGCGCATTGAAACGATTATCGGAAATACAACTTATGGTTTTGTATCGAATGGCCCCGCAGACTCACTTCGATTCCGAATTCACCTCAACTCGGTTGGTGTGGGTATTGTGGAGAATGATTTTTCAGATATTCGGGTTTATTTGCACAATGGGATTCTCTACTTTAGGGGAGTTGATGCTGTACAACGCATTGAAATCAGGGATCTCAGAGGCCGAATGATGCAGTTAATACATCCATCTGGCGTCAATGAAGTCCAATGGCCAACGGACCTGGCACATGGCATCTACAGTGTTACTCTTGTTGGTCAACACGGCACCGTGACCCGAAAACTTTTGAAATAAACCTCAATTTTTCGAAATGTTAACAATTTGATTTTAGGTAGTGTGGTGGACAATTGGTAAGTTTGCCTCGCAAAATTTTTTTATGAAAACCACACTACCTAACTTTTCCAATTTCACGAAAAAGAAATCGTCCAAAACGGTTTTTCGGGCCATTTTTTGTTTCTTTCCAGCACTTGCACTATTGGTTACGGGCCTGGTCTCACCCGCTTATGCCCAGACCGATACCCTGGCTACCTGGGAGTTGACCGGCATTGTCACAACCAATTGGGGTGCTTCACCACTGCCTGCCCAGTCCACATCTTCTGCAGTCACTACCGATGGGTGGTTGCGCGGTTCGGGCGTATTACTGAATAATTTAGGTGTGGCCACGACAGGTAGTCCGGCAGGAAATGCTTGGGGAGGCAATGGATGGGATGGTGGTGGAGGTTTAGATTCAGCCTTGTTCAGGGGCGATTTTGTGAGTATTTCCTTTGTTGTAGCGGCCGGTCAAACCGTTGGTTTCACAGAAATACCAGCTTATAACGTTCGTCGCTCAAGTTCAGGGCCTACTACAGGTCAATGGCAATACAGCATCAATCCCAACGGCACTTTTGTGAACATAGGCGGACCGATTACGTGGGGAAGCACCACCACGGCTACCGGCAATACACAACCGGCAATCACCCTTTCGGCCATCAGCGACTTACAGAATCTTTCTGGGGGCAGCACAGTTGTTTTCAGGTTGGTGAACTACGGTGCCACTTCTAGTGGTGGTACTTGGTACTTCAATCAACTGTCCAGTGCAGGCAGGGATTTCACATTTATGGGTTCAACAAGTGGTGGCAACCCATCAGCTACATTAACCCTAGCTTCAGTTACCCCATCCCTGTTCTGCGCCATTTCAGCGGGACAGGCGTCGGTAACGGCCAACTACACCTCTACTGGCACACTCACGGCTCCGGTCGAACTTCAATTATCCAACGCACAGGGATCTTTCGCCAATCCTACTGTACTGGGCAGTTCTTCGTCAGCTACGGGTAGTATTACCGCCTTCATTCCGGCCGGACTTACCAATGGGGTAGGTTACGCTTTTCGTGCAGTATCGGGCTCGGTCAACAGCGCCCCCTCTCCAACCGTGCGGCTGTACGGTTCGGTTCCGGAAGCAAGTGGATTTGCCGCCGTTACGGGCAATGGAACGGTTACCCTCACCTGGACCAATCCCTCTGATTGTTTTGATCAGGCGCTTGTGGCTGCGGATTCGGTGGCCATCAGTGGTGTGCCATCGGGTAACATCTTTTTGTCGAACCCAGTGTACGGCTCGGGTGCGAACATCAACAATGGTTATGTCGTTTATGCAGCCTCAGGCAATAGTGTTACGGTGAGCGGTCTCACTAACGGTGTTAACTATTACTTCAAATTGTTTACGCAAAGCGGCAATTCCTGGAGTTCAGGCATCAGCATTCAGGCTACTCCTGCGGCATCCGGAGTGTTGCCCATTTCCAGCATCGCTTCGTTCATTGGGGTAGATTCACTCGGTGTACTAACCAATCTGGGTAGTCGCTACCGCATCGCAGGGGTGATTCACGGCATCAACCAATACAGAAGTTCGTCCGTGCCCGTGGGTGTACAATTCATTGTCCTTGATCAAAGCGGTGGCATCACGGTTCGCCGCGCCGGAACCCAGTTTGGACTGACGGGAATTGCAGAGGGAGACTCTGTGATTGCCGAGGGTATACTCGAACAGTTCAATGGTCTTGCGCAGTTGAACATCGATACCATGATTCGCATGTCAACTGGCAATACGTTGCGTGCACCACAGGTGGTCAATAATGTATCAGAGTTAACCGAAAACAAAAGAATTCGCATCAACAACCT
>CAIVQI010000311.1 GCA_903908015.1 uncultured Bacteroidota bacterium | reverse complement strand
GTTTGTCCACCCATGGCCCGCATGAACGTATAGGCCATAGCGCCAACAATCACCAGAGTGTCGACCCGATCCATGAGGTTTTCGATGATGAGTATTTTATCTGAAACTTTGGCACCCCCCATGATGGCAGTGAACGGTCGCTGGGCCTGCTTCATGACTTTATCAGCATTCTTCACTTCTGCCTCCATCAGAAAGCCTGCTGCTCGGTCATCACCGAAAAATCTGGCCACCGTGGCGGTAGATGCATGTTCGCGGTGCGCAGCACCGAAAGCGTCGTTGACATACACCGTGCCATGCTGCGATAATCGTTGTGCGAATTCAGCGTCGCCCTGTTCTTCCTCGGGATGGAAACGCACATTTTCGAGCAGGAGCACCCCACCCGCTTGTAGTTGGCGCGACAAATGAAACGCTTCCTCACCCACGCAGTCGGGCGCAAACTGTACTTCCCGTCCGAGCAGATCGGAGAGAACAGGCAGTATGTGGCGCAATGAGTATTTTTCCTCTGGTCCACCCTTAGGCCGACCCAGGTGTGACATCAGCACAAGCGAGCTGCCTGGTTGGTCTAATATAAAGCGTATGCTCGGCAAGGCCGCGCGAATGCGCGTGTCGTCGGTCACGGCCCGGGTTTCCTTATGAAGGGGGACGTTGAAATCGACGCGCATCAGTACCCGTTTACCAGCGGCAGAAAGGCTTGATAGGCTTCTCATAGGGATTCGGCTGATGAATGGACGATTAATGCTTGCCTACCCGAGCGGCCAATTCGGCAATCCGAGCACTATAGCCACATTCATTGTCATACCATCCCACCACCTTCACGGTTTGACCGATGGCCATGGTGAGCTCGCTATCGAATATACAGCTGTGGGGGTTGCCGAGGATATCGACCGACACAATGGGATCGGTTTCGTAGAACAAAATCCCTTTCAAGGATCCGCCGGCTGCCGTGCGAAAGGCTTCATTGACCTCGGCTACGGTGGCTGGACGCTTCAATTGAGCGGTGAAATCAGTCACGGAACCATCCGGAACAGGCACACGCATGGCATTGCCATTCAGTTTGCCTTTCAAATGCGGCAGTACGAGCCCCACCGCTTTAGCTGCCCCTGTGGACGTGGGGACGATACTGGCAGCGGCTGCACGGGCGCGGCGCAGGTCTTTGTGGGGCGCATCCTGCAGATTTTGATCGGCCGTGTAGGCATGTATGGTGGTCATGAAGCCGCTTTCTACACCCCAATGGTCGTCGAGTACCTTCACCATAGGCGCCAGGCAGTTGGTGGTGCAACTGGCATTAGACAAAATAGCGTCGCTCTCGAGCACATCCGTATCATTCACCCCCATCACGATGGTCTTCACATCACCTGTTGCGGGCGCAGAAATGATCACCTTTCGTGCACCAGCCTGAAGGTGTAAGCCCGCCTTTTCGCGATCAGTAAAACGCCCCGTTGATTCGATCACAACATCAACCCCGATGGTCGACCAGGGGAGCGCGGCAGGGTCCTTTTCTGCCGAAATCGGGATAATGTGTTGGTCTACCATCAGGTTTTGGCCTTCACAACCCACCGTTCCGGGATACCGACCATGCACCGAGTCGTATTTGAGCAAATGAGCCAGCACTTTCGGCTCAGTCAGGTCGTTGATGCCCACCACTTCTACATGGGGATTTTGCATCAGAAAACGGAAGGCAAGGCGGCCGATGCGGCCAAATCCATTGATGGCAATACGGGTTTTGTTCATAGTGTAGGAATTCAATTTTCAAAGTTTAACCAAGTCAAAATAAATGATGCTTGAAATAAGTTGCGAAATTACGCTAAAATTGGAGGCGATACAAGCAGAAAAATGCGCGCATACGTATGCAGGGGGCTTATTTTCGTTTTTACAGCCTGCTGTTGG
>CAIVQI010000310.1 GCA_903908015.1 uncultured Bacteroidota bacterium | reverse complement strand
TTCCGCGCCAATTTCCAGGATCTTTTCGAGCTGTTTACCTGCTCGGATGTTACTTTGGCCCTTCAGGTGCTGCAAAACCGTCCGGGCTGTGTCGTGCTGACTCACTTACGACTCTCTAAAGCCTCTGGTTTGGATTTGATATCGGAGGTGCAGCTGAAATTTCCATTGAGTCAGTGTATTCTATTGCATGCAGAGGCTGATTCGGGTATTGTTGATGGGAGTCCATTATTGGCATCGATTTTTCGCACACTACGAACACCCTACGTGGTTCCCACATTGCATTCCATCGTAGTCCGTGCGTATGAAATGACATGGAACAATATGCAAATCGGCGCCATCCGGCAAGAATTAGAGAGCTCAAAGTCGGCTCGTGATTGGCTCACCTACAAATTAGACTCGGAATTTTTCGAGCCGATCATGCAGTTAGAAGCCATTTGCAAGTCTGTTGTTGATCACCAAGACAAGACGCCGGCACATGAACTTGCACAATTCCTGCATCGGAGATTGTCGGTTCTGAGTTCTGGAAGAGCACGTTTTCGAGAATTATATCGGGGAAGTCGCGTTGAACTGCTACCGGAAATCTTGGATGCCCATGCGTTGTTTGGCTCAATTAAAAATTCGATTTGCGAGGTGTTTGGGCTTCAATTAGAACAAGTTTGCGTCGATGTGATTGAATCAGGTCTTTGGGTTGGGGATTACGAAAAAAATAAGTTGGTGTTGCTGGAACTGCTCACGAATGCTGTGCGCAGTGCAGAACCAGGTAATGATCCGCCAAATATCAAGCTGATCGCTCGGATACAACCAGACATTGTACAATTAGAGGTGATCGATTACGGCAGGGGCATTGCCACCACCCAACAAGATCGGGTGTTCAGGATGTTTGAGCGCAACGAGACCGGAGATGGCCATGGAATGGGCTTGTTTGTCGTTCGTGAGACTGTGAAACAAATGGGTGGCGAAATATTGTTGAAGAGTGAAGTAGGCAAAGGATCTACTTTTCAGGTTCGAATTCCGAACCTTTTGTCGCAACTGCAACGCTTTGCGGTGTAATTGCGGGGCATAGTGCGACAAAATGTCAGTTTGCCAATGATGGCAGAGTAGTTGTTTGCGCTGCAATAAAAACACTATGGAAAAGAAAGGTCATATATCTGTCAACACGGGCAACATCTTCCCAATCATCAAAAAATCTCTTTACTCAAACCAGGAAGTATTCCTGAGGGAACTGGTCAGTAATGCCGTCGACGCAACCCAGAAACTCAACGCTTTGGCTTCGATAGGCGAATTTAAAGGCGAAACAGGCGACACCTCGGTAAGGGTTAAGATTGATAAAGAGAAGAAAACCATCACCATTTCAGACAGAGGCATTGGGATGACGGGTGAGGAAATTGACAAATACATCAATCAAATCGCTTTTAGTGGGGCGACTGAATTCATGGAGCAATACCGTGAAAAGACCGACAGCAATATGATCGGTGCTTTCGGCCTTGGGTTTTATTCGGCATTTATGGTAGCCGATTCGGTAGAAATAGACAGTCTTTCATTTAAAGATGGGGCAGCAGCGGTTCGGTGGACGTGCGATGGTAGTACGGAATTTGAAATTGGTTCTGGCCAAAGAACGGATCGAGGGTCGGATGTGATTCTGCATGTGAGCGAAGATGCACTGGACTACCTTGAAACTTGGAAATTACGTGAGATCCTGCGGAAATACTGTCGTTTTCTACCTGTTCCGATTCAACTAGAGGAGGAAGTGATCAATGCTACAGTGCCATTGTGGACCAAGAAGCCTTTAGAATTGGGCGAAGAGGACTATCAAAAATTTTACGAGGAACTTTATCCGCTGGCTGAGAAACCCTTGTTTCACATACACCTGAATGTAGACTACCCCTTCAATCTAACAGGCATACTCTATTTTCCCAAGTTGAAAGCTGAATTTGAACCGAGCCGCAATAAAATTCAGTTGTATAGCAGACAAGTGTTTATTACTGATTCTGTAGAAGATATTGTTCCTGATTATCTGCGGTTGTTGCATGGAGTTTTGGATTCTCCCGATATTCCCCTTAATGTGTCACGGAGTTTCTTACAAACTGACTCAAATGTTCGAAAGATTAATAGCCACATCAGCAAAAAAGTAGCCGATAAACTGGCGGAAATGTATCGCGACGATGCTGAGGGCTTCCGTGGAAAATGGGAGCACCTTGAATTGTTTGTGAAATATGGTATGATCAGTGATGAAAAATTTGCCGAACGTTCTTCAGGCTTCTGTTTGTATACGAGCACCAACGGAGATCAGCGCGATTGGGAGGCCTATCAGAAGTTGATTGAAGTCAACCAGCGGGATAAGGACGGCAATCTGGTGGTGCTCTACACATCTGACCCCGAATTGCAGCATGCCTATGTTCAGGCAGCAACGAGGCGAGGTTATGATGTTTTAAAAATGGGTAGCGTTATAGACAGTCATTTTCTCAACCATCAGGAGTCAAAATTGGAAAAAGTCCGCTTTAAACGGGTCGATTCCGAGCCTATTGAACAACTCATACCCAAAGAACAAAACACACCATCGGTTCTTTCTGAGGCCCA
>CAIVQI010000309.1 GCA_903908015.1 uncultured Bacteroidota bacterium | reverse complement strand
CGACGAAGGCATGATGCAGGCCATACAGTTGTGTATTCAGCGCATAAACGCCTAATTTCCGTACATAAGCGTAGAGAGCCGCCACAAACCCATGCTGTGCATACAGCGCATAAACGCCCCCTCGACATACGGTGAAATCATGTAGCTAAGGATTCATCCAGCTGACCACAACCCGACCATAAACCGATGAATTTTGGCGGCTGCCATCCAAAAAATGAGCACGCACCAGGTAGGGCCCCTCACGAGCCCATCGGCCGTTGGCGTCACGCCCATCCCAGTAGGTTTCTGCCATGCCCCTACACAGCGTAGGCGGTAAGAGGGGGGCGATCAAGCGGCCACCCATATCCAACAGATCCAAGCGAACCATTCCCGTCCCACTGCATTCGATCGAAATGCGCATACGGTCCATTCGGCGAGGGTAAATCACCCTGGGCGAAATGCTCAAGCTGCCTGATCGGAGCTGATCACTGGGTGAGCGGCTATTGGGTCTGCCAGGAGTACCCCGAATCCGTGTATCGGCGGTCGACCAAGGTATATCGACATGGCCATCTGGACGTTCCAGGGCGATGCCTTTCGGATCCACCACAATCGGATGGTGGAGGCTATCGTGGTACGCCAGCCGATCCAACACCCGGCCAGCATGATCCAAAAGCAGTACATGTCCGCCACCCGCCTTTGGTAGAGGCAGGGAAGTAACTTGCCGGCGGTTCACCGGCACCGTTTCTCCCAAATCTGCCCGCAGTAGGGCTGTGTCGCGGCAAACCACCAGACGTTGTCCGGGTAAAATAGCCGATTCCATCGGGCTAAGCGGAATGGCCGTACTGTAATTTCCCATTTCATCAGACTCAGCCAGGTAAACCCTGCTCAAATCGATCGCCTCATTGCCCAGATGAATCAACTCATAATAGGGGACACCACCAACAGCAGGGCGATAGTAAATCTCATGGAAGTATAAAGACGACGTAGAAGCACTAGCGCCCACCAACAGGGGCCAGGGCACAGCCAAAACCATAGAATCGCGACAATCGGTCCAGCCTTCCAATAGAAGCCACGAAACACCCGGGCCGGCAGGTACTAGCCATCCGGGAAGGGTCCATTGAATGCGCGGAATTGAACCTGTCTCGATCGGAACCGTCATTCCATCCAAAGTGGCTTGTCCGGGCCGTACTGCCTGCGAAAATTGGAGAAGAATGCTGCGGTCGGCAAGCAGAACGGCATGCAACAGCTGTGCTTTGGGCGGTGTTTTTGCGCCAAATTCCCCCCAATCAAGGCCATCGATACTGTTCATTCGCCCGGGAGATCCCCCATCCGGATCGATAGAGCTCGACCAATTCCAAGAATCCGCGCAATCCAAATGTCCGTTTCGACGTTCTAAGCTCCATCCCCCTATTTTTTTTATGGGTGATGCATGCCAATCCGTCTGATATGCTAAGGTATCGGCCAGCCAGCCCTCCGGGTGTCTTAAATAGAGTTCATCGCCATCGTTGTTTAATGTAGGCCATGAAGGCAGGGCCAAGGCCGGCGCAATTCCCGCCCAGGCCCCATCGGTTCCGGGTGGACACAACACCAGGTAGCCACCGACTGGAATCCGGTAAGCCGGCAGCACCACCGAGCTGCTGCGGTCGCCGTAAACCCAATCGCCCAGCTCTAAGGGGAAGAGGCTCATGTTACGGAGTTCAACATATTCTGTTGGAGGCAAAGGCCCCGATAGAGGAGGCACAAACATGATTTCATTGAAAATGAGGTCACCCCTACTGTTGGGCACGTGCACCCATTCAGCACACGTATCGAGAGGAACACCTCCACTATCGATCAGCATCAAACACAGCCTGAATGAACCCTCATCGGGCAAGGTCATACTCCACCTCAATTCAATACTCCGTGCTCCCACAGGCTCGACTTCAATTGGGATGCCAAAGCCGCTGAGCGCATATTGTTGCGGCTGCAAGAATATGCCTGGAGGGAAGCCCTTATTGAATTCGAGTTTAATGACTCCTTGTCGCGCCACCCTGGCCATGAGCAGTTGCGGCCTCAGCGTATCGGGTAGCGCCATGCCGCGCACATCCCAATCATCATACCAATACAGTTGGCTACGGGTACTGCTGAAGACCTGGCGGCAGCCGGTAAATAATCCATAACGATGCGTAGCATCGTAGGCAGTACCCTCCAAGTGCCAGTTTAGCCCACTTCCCGTGG
>CAIVQI010000308.1 GCA_903908015.1 uncultured Bacteroidota bacterium | reverse complement strand
GGTTTGATGTGCAAGGTACTGATTCGAACCAGCGAAGCAAGGAACTTAAGCTACGTTGGCCAAACTTAGATCATAGAAATATGAAAGAACGAATTGATTACAATACCCAAGGGTACGCGATTAGAACCACCGTATGCGTCGAAAAAACCAATAAACCAAGGCCATGATGGCCATACTGGACAGTAAGACCATGCCAAATGCAAGAGAACTATTTTGCATGGGAAGGCTAACGTTCATGCCGTATAAACTGGCAAAGAGAGTAGGTATGGCAAGGCCGATCGTAACCAAGGTCAGCGTCTTCATCACATTGTTCATATTGTTGTTGATGATGGAGGAATAAGCCTCCATCATTTGTCCCAATACACGAACGCTCACACTGGTCATCTCGATCGCCTGCTGGTTTTCTATGAGCACATCTTCAAGCAAGTCTTCATCCTCCTCATAAGCACTGAAAATCCGAAGACGGCGCAATCGTTCCATCATTGCACCATTCGACTGCAAGGCCGTGGTGTAGTAGATCAGGGCCTTTTCATAACGAAGCAATTCCATGATTTCTCGATTCCGCAAGGAATTCTCTAGTTCATCTTCAAGCTGCTCTACTATTTTGTTGATGTTTCGAAGATGTACCAGAAATTTGCCTGCTGTTTTCAGCATCAACTGCAGTAGAAAGCGATTTCGCTTGGCGGTACTGAATCCGCGCACCCGTTCCCGAATGAACTCCTGAATGATGACATTTTCCTCCTTACACAGGGTGATGAAATGCTGATCCGTTAAAAAAACAAGCAAAGGAAGAGTATTGAACGGCGTGTCATGCTCAACCCCTCTGAAATGAGGTAGGCGAATGACAATCAATAGATATTCATCCTCTTTTTCTACACGAGCCAACTCATCCGAATCGAGTGAGTCGGTCAGGTATTCCAATACAAATGGACAATTTTGCTCTAGCCAGGTCCTTTCTTCGTAGGTGGGATCTACTACGTTCACCCAATCCCCCTCATGCAGCAGATCCACTTCTTGCAGCTTTGACTGTTGGGTTTGGAATAATTGAATCATGGACTGCAGGGAAGAAAAGTGTGGGCGGTTACATAGGCCAATGAGAAGACGCGCAAAGGTAAGCGTTTAAGGCATAAATTGGTAAGAATTTACACCCAGAATTTGAACAAAAGAGCCTATTCGCCGTTTTAATAAGCGTATTTTTGCAGCTGAATGTTCGCTTAAAGTATGAGTATTTCCTAATAACAAAGTCAGTATGTCTACCCAGTCAGAATTATCAACACGCCCTCAAACCATCGATCTAAAGCCATATAAAACACCAACCGGACCTCATATAAGTTGCAAGGGATGGGTACAGGAAGCGGCTTTACGTATGTTGCTCAACAACCTGGATCCTGATGTTGCAGAGCGACCTGAGGAATTAATTGTCTATGGGGGAAGGGGAAAGGCCGCTCGTGATCCTGAGTCATTTCGACTCATACTTGACGCATTACGGGATTTGAACGACGACGAAACACTGCTGATTCAAAGTGGGAAGCCCGTGGCCATTCTGCCTACCCATACGGATGCCCCAAGGGTGCTACTGGCCAATTCTCTGCTTGTCCCAAATTGGGCCAATTGGGCACATTTTGATGAACTGGAGCGCAAAGGACTCATGATGTATGGTCAGATGACTGCAGGTAGTTGGATTTATATAGGATCTCAAGGCATTGTACAGGGTACTTATGAAACCTTTAATGCGGTCGCGCAAAAACACTTTGGGGGCACTTTAAAAGGCAAACTGTGTGTGACGGCCGGCTTGGGTGGAATGGGGGGGGCTCAGCCCTTGGCCATCACCATGGCGGAAGGTACATGCCTCGCCGCAGAGGTTGAGGAGTGGCGCATGCGCAAACGAATCGAAACCCGATACCTCGATGAGATGTCTGAGGATGTTGATCTGGCTATCGATCGGGTGTTGGCCTGGAAGTCACAAGGATTGGCGCGCAGCATGGGCGTGCTGTGCACGGCAGTCGACCTTTTGGAGCGCCTACGTGACCGTGGTTTATTGCCGGATGTTCTCACCGACCAAACTTCTGCGCATGATCCTATGGTGGGGTACATCCCAAGAGGACTTTCCAATGAAGCGGCAACTGAAATGAGACACCGTGATCCGAAACATTATTTGGACTTAGCATACCGCGATATGCGCCTGCATACCGAACTTATGGTGGAGATGCAGTCGAAGGGGGCGATTACATTCGATTATGGCAATAATCTCCGCGGACGTGCTTTGGAGGCTGGTTTCGATCGTGCTTTCGATTTTCCGGGTTTCGTGCCTGCCTACATTCGTCCCTTGTTTTGCGAGGGAAAGGGCCCATTTCGATGGGTGGCTTTGTCGGGCGATCCCGATGATATTCGGGTGACCGATGCGCTGCTGAAGGAGCTGTTTCCCGATGATATCGGTCTTCATCGCTGGCTAAATATGGCGTCTGAACGCATCGCATTTCAGGGTCTCCCCGCTAGAATCTGTTGGTTGGGTCAAGGGGCTCGTGAACAAGCGGGCCTGGCGTTCAACCGATTGGTACGCGAAGGAAAGCTGAAAGCACCCATTGTGATTGGTCGTGATCACCTCGATACGGGCTCAGTGGCATCCCCCAATCGAGAAACCGAAGCAATGCTGGATGGCTCGGATGCAGTAGCGGATTGGCCCGTACTGAATGCCTTTGTGAATATTGCGGGGGGGGCCAGTTGGGTGAGCCTCCATCATGGCGGTGGTGTGGGCATGGGTTATTCCATTCATTCAGGAATGGTGATCGTTGCCGATGGCACCGATGAAGCGGAAAGGCGGATCAAGCGGGTTTTAAACAATGACCCGGGCATGGGTGTGATTCGCCATATGGATGCGGGTTATGACATCGCTAAAGATACGGCCAGAAAAAATCGTTTGGATTTGCGCGCGCGGTTGGGTCAATAAGGCTCTTTAATCGGCTGGGGCTGTTGGGTGTTTTGCTACACCAGCAAGCGATATTTATTTTGGTCCAACCCAACGCTCGTCAATTTCTGCGAGCACAGTCTTCAGCTTTTCGGATATTTCGATCAGCGGTAGTCTCAGGTGGGGCTGAATCATGCCGCGTTGGGATAAAATAGCTTTAACTCCGGCGGGGCTACCCTCCTGAAAGATGTGTTTTACCACAGGCAGTAGTTGCTCGTGCAACACGAGGGCTTCCTCATGGTTTCCTGCCAATGCCTTATTAATCATTTCAGAAAATGTCTTGGGGAATGCGTTGGCCACCACTGAAATGACCCCGTCGGCCCCCAAAGAAATAAATGGGAGACTTAATAAATCATCACCCGAGTAGACTTTAAAACCGGCTGGTCTGTTGCGCAGGATTTCAGTAATTTGCCCAAAATCGCCAGACGCCTCCTTGGTCCCTACTATATTTGAAAAATCGCTGGCCAAACGAAGTGTGGTTTCAGCCGTTAAATTACACCCAGTTCTAAACGGAACGTTATAAAGAATGATGGGCAGGTCAGTCGCATCAGCAACTTGGGCATAGTGCCGATAGAGCCCCTCCTGTGAGGGTCGGTTGTAGTAGGGCGTAACAGACAAGAGTGCATCCACACCACCAAGGTTAAATGACTTGATGTGTTCCAATAGCTCATGGGTGTCATTTCCCCCCATGCCCAAAACAAGGGGTATTCGTCCATTCAGACTGCTCTTCAGGGTTTCGAGTACGGCCTCACGATCCCTTTTGCTCAAAGCGGGGGTTTCAGCTGTTGTGCCGAGGGCAACGATAAAATCAATGCCGCCATCCACCATAAACTCAACCATAGCCTGGAGTTCTTGGTGTTCGATTGCCCCTTGGCCATCAAATGGGGTGATGAGGGCAACGCCCGATCCTTGTAAATAAAAATTCATAGACGGATATACTTTTCTATTTGATTGACAATCCTCTTCGAAGCTTCCGCAGCACTACAGGCCTCGGTCCACCTGCATGTCAGATGATAAAGGGGCAGTTCCTTCGCCGGGTTGATGGCTACCCGATAAGTCACCGGCGCCAGTATTTCCAGCGATTTCATGCTTGGATGCGGCTCGGGACAAAGCTGTATGAGGTAGGCATAGTGATTGTCGGCCACCACACCTTTTACGTTCGGTGGTGCTTGCCAACGCATATCGAGTTGCGATTCCCAAAGCGGAATAAACCATTCTTCAACCCGTTCAGGTTCAAATGCAATACATCTGCAGACCCTGGGGTAAATTTGGGTTTTGAGCAATTGGGCCGTCTGCAATTGATGGGCATCACGTGCATCAAAAATAATGAGCCATGCACTGGTCTTTTGGATGGCCAAAGCGGGTTTCTTCATTTGCAGATGGTAGGTTTGCATCCAAAGAAAATTCCGTATCCAATCGGGGTACTTCATGCGATGAGCTGTTCAAATTCAGTTTCTGTGAGCAGCGGTACATGAAGTTGCTTGGCTTTTTCCAGTTTACTGGGCCCGGCATCGCTGCCCGAAAGCAAATAATTGGTTTTGCCACTTAAAGAAGCTGCAACACGGCCACCGTGTTGCTCGATGAGCATTTTCAGTTGCTCACGCTCATGTCGTTCAAAAACACCACTCACAACAAAGGAGAGACCCAATAATTTTTGTGAGTGATTGGGTTGTTGTTCGCTTCCCAACCCTGAAGTGAATTGCAGTCCAAATTGTTTCAAACGTTCAAGTAGTCGTGCATGATCCGGATCAGAAAACCAACCCACCACTTGTTCAGCAATCTTTTCTCCTATGTCATGCACGTTTAACAATTCTTGAAGGCTGGCGGCTGCTAATAATTCAATGCTCGGGAAGTGTTTGGCCAGGTTTTTGGCTATGGTTTCTCCAACGTGACGTATTCCCAATGCGAATAAGACACGGTGATAGGGCACCGCCCGGGAGTCTGCGAGTCCATCTATAATTAGTTGTGCGGATTTTTTGCCCATGCGCTCGAGTGAGGAAAGCGCATCATGTTGCAAATCATAGAGGTCGGCTGGGTTGCGAACGAGCCCCTGTTGCCAGAGCAATTCGAGCGTTTCCTTGCCTAAACTATTTAAATCCATGGCTTTTCTGGCCACAAAGTGTTCTAAAAGACCCAGCTGTTGGGGTGGACAATTTTTTGAATTGAGGCAATAGTGCAGTGCGTCAATCCGCTGGAGGGGGGCATCACAGCTCGGACAATGTAAGGGAAATTGTATCGCTAAATGGCCTCTTTCGCCCTTGGTTGTGTCAACTCCAGTAATCTTGGGGATGATTTCACCACCTTTTTCAACCCAAACCCTGTCGTTTAGTCGGAGCCCCAAGCGCTCAATTTCGCCCTCATTATAAAGTGATGCCCTTTTCACGGTGGTACCTCCGAGCCAAACAGGGGCTAAATTGGCTACCGGCGTCACCGCACCAGTGCGGCCCACTTGAAAATCTACCGAAATGAGTTGCGTGGACGCCGCCTGGGTTTTGTATTTGTAGGCAATGGCCCAGCGAGGCGCTTTAGCCGTGTGACCCAATTCTTCCCGGTCTGAGTAGCTGTTGACCTTCACCACGATCCCATCAATATCAAAATCAAGCGTCTCTCGTTTCGATTGCCATGAACGGATGAACCCAAGAACCTGTTCGAGGTCACCCGCCCCACTGTTGTGGGTGCAGACAGGAAATCCCCAGTCTATGGCTTTCTTTAACATCGCTTCCTGGTCACCGAGGCTGGCTTGTTCTTGGTTCCATGCGTAGAAATAGGCATCGAGACCACGCCTTTTAACCTCCGTGGCATCCAGTAATTTCAGACTTCCAGAGGCAAAATTCCTGGGGTTGGCATAAACTTCTTCGCCGTTTTCTTGTCGCCTCCGATTCAATTCTTCGAATTTCTCTCTTCGGATAAACACCTCTCCACGCACCTCCATTTTCTGTGGCCAGTTGAGGCCCCTCAATTGAATTGGAATACTGGGAATTGCACGGATGTTGGCGGTAACCACATCGCCTCTTGTGCCGTCGCCCCGGGTAATGGCCTGGACGAGCACACCGTTTTCGTAGGTTAAAGAAATCGCTACACCATCAATCTTCAACTCTGCCAAATATGGTGTGGTTCTGCCCAAAATTTTCTGTACCCTTTGATCGAAGTCACGCAGTTCTGATTCAGAATAGGTGTTGCCCAGCGACAACATTGGGGTTGCGTGGATGGCGCTGTCAAATCCATCCAGGGGCTGGCCACCCACCCGTCTTGTTGGCGAATCAAGTTGTGCGTGATGGGGCCAGCCATGTTCCAATCCCGTGAGTTCAGAGAGTAAATCATCGAATTGCTGATCACTGATGATGGGGCGATCAAGCACATAGTATCGGTAGTTATGGTCGTTGAGCTCTCTGGTGAGCGCGAGAATCCGGTGCAAGGCTTGTTCCTCGTTCATAAAAAAATAACCCTCCAATATCGTAAATTGTTCCCAAAAATGAGGGGGTGCGCCCGAAAAACATGTTCAACTTGATGCTAGGTTTGTTGCTGAACCAATCGCCCAATACTATGGGACAATGGATGGCCTACTCCCTCATGTTGTTGTTGGGGGTGTTCGGCATGTCCGCATGTGATGGCGAGCGGCAACATACAACACCACCCTCCATCGAACTGCTTTCCGCAGCAACAAGTTTTGATGTACAGATTCCCGATTCCGTGTTGCTGCGGGTAAGAATTCGTTCTGATCAACCCATCGAACGGGCCATTCTTCGGGTTCAGAAGGCAGATGGGGTGGCACTACAACCACCGATTGTCCGG
>CAIVQI010000307.1 GCA_903908015.1 uncultured Bacteroidota bacterium | reverse complement strand
GAAGCACAGGAGCGCGTGGGAATCGAAATGGCCCAGCGCATCATCGCAGCATTCACCCCATAAAATGCCTGAATTCCGGCCATTTCGCCCTTTTCTTCCCAAGCAAGAGGCGCTGCCCAAGCTGTTTAGAAAGGAGGGCGCGCAAACGAATGGCGTAATGCAGCAAGACGCAGGGATGGGTGCAGGGATGGGCGCAGGGATGGGTGCAGGAATGGGCGCAGGAATGGGCGCAGAAATCGGGGTAGGTCGTCTGCTTCAGGCTTTGGTGCCCGGACTAACCGCAGCCGACAGGCGAATAGTGACCCTAAACGCCCGCCAAATTTGGGATTCCTGGACTGCTTCAGGCATTTTCAACCGGCTTCCCAACCCGGGGTTTGTACTGTATCGGGTCAGGTACAGGGATCGGTGGCAACACGGCTGGATTGGACTCACCGATGCGCGTGACTTAATCCACAACCGCATCCGCAAGCACGAACACACCCGAGCAGATCGGGTGGCACAACTTTCCGAATTCACCGAACAGAGCGGACTTCAGACCACGCCCGTTTTTTTGAGTCACCCCCAGCAGTCGGTCATCAGCCGAATCATGTTCGAGACTCAGAAAAATTCACCCTTGCGCAACGGCAGACTTCCCGACGGACGCGAATTCAGTCTCTGGATGGTAGACAACACTCATGATGTTTCACTGTTGGGTCATGCCGTAGCCGAAATTCCATGTTTGTATATCGCTGACGGCCACCATCGCGCTGCCGTTGCCGAGGCGCAAGCCATGTCGAATAAGGAACAGCACTTCATACCAATGCTCAGCATTTTGGTACCCTCGAATGAACTGCACGTGTATCCATTCTACCGTCGGATCCTCAACGACGAGGGGCCCTTATCTGTTTGGTCGCTGATCGACCAGCTCCGTGACACCTATATCTTGCGGCCATGCCTCATCGAACAGATGTACTACCAATACTTGCCCCATGGCCAGTTTTTGCTGTGCACTGGCGAAGCCTGCTGGCAACTCATTAAAAGGGAGCAAAAGTCCGTACCCCCAGAGAAATCAAAAACAAATCCACCAGAAGCAGTATTGGATGTAGCCATACTACACACCGAGATTATTGGCCCTCTCGTGGGCATCACCGATCCCAGCAGAGACCCGCGAATCGAATACGGCCCCATGAGCATGCACATCAACGATTTCAAAACCATGTTGGTGGATCCCCGGACGGCCTTCGTACTCATTGCACGGGCGCCAACAGCCGAAGATATTTTTAAGGTGGCCGATTCAGGGGGCGTGATGCCACCAAAATCCACCAGTGTCGAACCCAAAATCATCGACGGACTTGTGGTGTGGGTTGACGGGCAATAAGCAGCCTACCCCAAACAAAAAACCCCGCCACATCTGAGTGTAGCGGGGTTCATAAACCAGGCTGGCAACGACCTACTCTTCCACATTTTACTGCAGTACCATCGGCGCTGTGGGGCTTAACTTCTCTGTTCGGAATGGGAAGAGGTGTTCACCCACG
>CAIVQI010000306.1 GCA_903908015.1 uncultured Bacteroidota bacterium | reverse complement strand
CATGGTCTGATTTCGAGACTATAGGATTTCGATCCAAACTTGTCCCGATTAGAATCTACTCGGTCTTGAAAACACTCCCCAAAGAACTCAACTTTTGTGCTTCAAGGGGGGCATTTTCAGTGTTGACTGACACATAAGGTCAGTCAACCATCTGGCAGGAGATAATTTGAGTAAAATTTTCAGTTGGATGGGGGGTTGTTAAAGAAATCTAAAAATATTGAGTTATTTTTGAAAGGTTTCATCCCACTTATTGCATTAAAAATTTAGGCCCTTGATTTTCACCCGATGTTCGCAAAATTTTGGAGGCGGCATTCCGCTATGTGATGATGGCCTGCAACCTGATGGCAATCTTCAAACAATTGGTCATGCGTGCCGCAAAAGGCAGGATGTTGTCAACCAAACGGTTCCAATGCATTGCTATAGGAAGTTACCTGTTCAATCGTGGTTCACAAAAGGTCATGAAGCTGTCAGCAGAAGGCCGACGACGACACTTTTTGGCGCATTTCTTCGAGAATTTGGAGACCCCTCATCCGCCATTCGAATTTTCTAATGCATAAAGTGGGTTAAACGAAAGCAGATTTGAGTAACAAGAAATGCTAAAACTGTTTTGAAGTACCGGATTGTTAATGGTAATAAATCCAGATACTCCGGAATATTGATAAAATTGGTACGCCCCATTTTGATTTCCAAACCTATCCGTGGTCAAAGTCGCCCCATTAACCGTTCCATGATTCCCATTCCCTGAACCATCCTGGGCATTTCCATTAAACCCCCACCATCCGACCAATCCATTGGTGGGAACATAAGAAGGAACGGATTGGGAATAGATTTGTGTGTGAATGAACACACCAAGAATAAGGGCAAGAAGTTGTTTCATAAGACAATGACATTGGATAACCAAAAGTAGTCACTTTGATTCAACATTGCAACCCAGATTCCCGAAACGCCTAACAAGGCTGCTATTCTAAAATCAACTTAAGTTCCTGATGTTCATCAAAATAAATTAAATATTTCTTGCTTTGAACATCGTTATGTGTTAGATTTGTACACCTAACTATAATAACGATGGCTATTGTCAAGCAGCTGGATAAACGATCAGGAATCACGTATGCTTATGAGTCGGTCTCTCGCTGGGACAAAGACAAAAAGCAGTCTAGGTCCTCTCGGCGATTAATAGGCCGGGTGGATGGTGCCACCGGCGAAATTATTGCCACCGATGGCCGATGCCGTAAGGATTTGACAAGTAATGAGACCGCCGTCCGCGTAAAGCGGGGCCGTAAGCCTTCATGAACTGTGCGGAGACAATTTTTTGGTGCCACGTACTTACTGGACAGGATTGGTAAGAAGATTGGAATTGTCGAGGACCTAAAGTCCTGCTTCCCTGATAGCTATAAAATGATCTTGTCTATTTCATACTACCTCATCCTGGAGCAAGATAGCCCCCTGTTTCGCTTTGGGCGATGGGGACAATTGCATCGCCATCCCTTTGGAGAAGATATTGCTTCTCAGCGGAGCAGTGAGCTCTTTGCGAGTATTACCGAAGAGCAGAAGCAGGCCTTCTTTCGCCTCCAGGGTCGTCGCCGCGCCAAGGACGAGTATTGGGCCTACGATGCTACTTCCATTTCCAGTTACTCCGAATCACTACGC
Source organism: uncultured Bacteroidota bacterium (assembly GCA_903908015.1). Taxonomy (GTDB): domain Bacteria; phylum Bacteroidota; class Bacteroidia; order UBA7662; family UBA7662; genus F1-60-MAGs140. The sequence goes on along the minus strand of CAIVQI010000306.1, from coordinate 1,216 downwards.
CAGCTGCGCTTCGGTAAAAACAAGGATGGCGACCGTCTGCCGCAGCTCAATTTATTGCTGCTCTTTGGAGAGAAATCCAATCTTCCGTTCTATTACCGCAAACTCGCCGGCCATGTCCCTGATGTAAAAACCCTACGGGTGCTCCTTCGCGATTTGGATGTGCTGGGCTATCCCAAGGTGAAGCTGGTCACCGACCGGGGATTCTACAGCCAGGAAAATATCAATGGCCTGTACCAGAATCACGTAAAATTTCTGATGAGCGCAAGCACCTCGCTCTCGTTTATTAAGGGCGCCATCGAATCCCAAAAGGATCACATCATGGACTGGTCGCACTACAGCGAGAAGTACGATCTATACGCAACCACTAAGAGCATTGCATGGGATTACAGCCAGGTGCGGCCCAATAAGGGCGACACCCTAAAGGAAGTACGACGCATGTACCTCCACCTATACTTTAATGCAGATCGGTCCGTGGAAGACGCGCGGGCATTTAACAAGAGAATGGCCATGCTTCACCAGGAACTAAGCGCTGGCATGCGAAAGGCCGAGCATGAAAAAGAGTACGAAAAATACTTTGAGCTCAAGAAAACTCCCGTGCGAGGCATCCAGATCAAGGCCAGGCAAGAGGCGATGGAGCAGGCCAAGAGCCGTTTTGGTTACTTCGCGCTGCTGAGCAACGAGATTAAGTCATCGGAGGTGGCACTGGAGATCTACCGAAACAAGGATGTCGTCGAGAAGGCCTTCGGCAACATCAAACAGCGTCTCAATGGCAAGCGGCTGCTCGTCTCCAGCGAGGCCAGCCTTGACGGGAAGCTCTTTGTGGTATTCATCGCCCTAATTTTCCTCTCCTATTTGACCAAACAAATGAGTGAAAAGAACCTTTACACGAAGTACACCCTGCAAGCCCTACTCGACGAAGTGGACCTCATTGAGTGTTTCGAAGAACCAGGAAAGGCACTCTATATCGGTGAAATACTACAAAAACAACGTCAAATTTTCGAGGCCATGGGCTTCAACGCCCCAGATGTCGTATCCTCGTTATGAGTGCCCGGGAATCTGGGATTTATGGGATGTAGGTATTTGGTTTTGGTCATGTGTTGTTTGGGAAGTGGTTTGCGGGTTGTGTGTTGTTTGGGAGGCGGTTTGTTTGGGAATTGATTTAACGGGCGGCGTGTAACGTGTTATGAGGGAATTGGTTTGTTGGGTAAAGCGGTTT
>CAIVQI010000305.1 GCA_903908015.1 uncultured Bacteroidota bacterium | reverse complement strand
GTTTGTCCGTTGAAGTCGTAGGTCGCAGGCGCACAGATCGTGGCAGTGATGCTGCTCGTGCTGGGCTGGTTGACCGTTAGGTTCAGCGTGATCACACTATCGCACCCCACCGCATTGGTGAGGGTGGAAGTATAGGTACCGGACGCGCTGAGTGGCTGACCGTTGAAGTCGTAGGTCGCAGGCGCACAGATTGTAGCAGATAGACTGCTCGTGCTCGGCTGGTTGACCGTCAACTGCAGCGTGACCAAACTATCGCAGCCCACCGCATTGATGAGCGTAGAAGTGTAGGTGCCAGTCGAGCTAAGCGACTGTCCGTTGAAGTCGTAGGTCGCAGGCGCACAGATCGTGGCGCTGAGACCATTGGCACTAGGGTGCAATACCCAGACGTCGACCCAAAGCAATTGTCTGCAGCCATTCGCACTTTCCACCCGAACGAAGTAGCGACCAGAAATCGTAACGATAGGACTGACCAGGGCTTGAGTGGTTAAAGAATCACCCCAAAAACTCAGTTGCAGCCCAGTCAAATCACCCGAATAAAGGTCTGGGTTTGATAAATTCACATTCTGTGGGAAGCAGATAGGCGAAATGGCATTCACCGTGAGTAGAGGCAACTCATAAACCGTAACCGTGTAGGGAGCAGAGGTATCAGCACAACCTGTAGCGAAAACAGAGCGGAGCTGATAGGTGCCACTTTCATACACCACCAGTGACTGCGCCGTGTTACCAGTAATCATCACACCATTGCGCAACCATTGATGGGACACCCCTGCTTGAATGGGTGCAGAAAGGATGACCGAATCACCCCGGCAAAAACTACTGTTACCAACGATAGCGACCACCACGGAAGGAGTCGCCTGAACCTCAACAACGGTGGTGATGCTATATGTACAACCCGCTGTAGCGGTATAGGTATAAGTCAACACATGGATTCCCACACCCGCCTGCGTAGGAAAAAAGCGATTGGAGACGACTCCCGGACCTGAAAAGACCCCCCCCATTGGTGAGGCCAAAAGATTTATCGGGGGCGAGTTGTAACAAACCGCAGCCATGGGAGGAACAACTAACTGAGGAGGCGTGTCGACACGAATCTGACCCAATGCCACAGAGGTGCAACCATTCAACGGATTTGTAAAATGGTAGGTATAAAAAAAAACACCGGGCCCCGTGGACTGGGGATTAAAAACCGATCCACCCGTAATTCCAGCAGCCCCCACCGGCACCCGACGGTAGATTCCTCCGGAGGGACTTACCAAATTCAACGGAACTGGACCGGAATATGGGCAATAAATTGGGCTATTGGCCACAACCAATTCGGTGGTATCTAGTATTTGAATGGTATCGTAAGCGGTGCTCACACATCCTGCAGCATTTCGAACCGAATAAGAAATGACGGTCAATCCCGGAGGATATAACAGTGGATTGAATACAGTGATGGTGTCCGAACCTTTTCGAAAAACACCTCCGGCAGGGCTCCCCACCCCAGTAATTGCAGCCAACGGAAAACTCCCGCCATTGTAGCATGTAGCGTTAAACGGGATGTTTAGCGAAACCGCTTGTAAAGCGTAGACAGTCACGAATGTGGAGTCCATCGCGACACAACCCGTGCCATTGTTATAGTAATACCTCACAATATGCGTACCAATACCCTGCTGTGAAGGCACAAAAATGGAGTCCCGCAGCCCATTGATTGTGAAAAAGCCCGATGCTCCCGCACCAAGTGCCATCCCCTGTAGGGGGTACGCTGGGTCATTCTGACAAAAATTAGGAATGGCTGGCCTGCTGATGGCGGGAGGTGTCGATACCTGGATCATCAGGGTATCCGAAACCCGATACAGCAGGCCGCTGCTCACGGTATAGATCACACGATGAACACCCGAGCCCGCAGCAGATGGACTAAACCGACCAGTCGATGTTTGGGTGATGCCTGGTCCACTCCAAGTGCCTCCTTGAGGCGTTCCCACTAAGAAAAAAGCCGGTGTGTTGAGACAAACAAAGGTATCGTTACCTGCATTTACAACAGGGGGGGGTAGCACCTGCACCTCAACCTGTGCGGTATCGCGACAACCATTCGCCGCAGTCACCACTACGGAATAGACTGTAGTGGTTGTGGGTGAGGCAAAAGGACTGGCTACTGATGCATTTGATAAACCCAAAGATGGGCTCCAGCTATACTGTACTCCGCCAGAAGCTTGAAGCGCTATTCCATTTCCCAGATAAACAAAAGTATCGCGCGAGACTATGGCGACGGGAGTTAACAACCGCTGCACGCTGATGGAGTCAGAAAAACTTCGTACGCATCCATGAGTGGTGCGAACCTCAAGCGAATAGCTACCAGGCTGTTGAATCAAACCAAATGAAAGGGCCTGCCCCGTACCCGGGAGCGAGTCGACCCGTAAGCTGCCGTCTCGAATCAAAACAACGGTCGTGCCAGTCACAGAATTTTGGGTACCAATAGAAACACCAACTTCATCCGAACAAAACACCCCGCCACCGGTAATCATAGGATTGGCAGGCGCCTCGGCAATCGAGAGTAAACTTTGCGCCTGTCCGGTCGCACAATTTATAGTATCTGTAAACTCGACCAAAACCTCATCACCCGACCGAAAATCAGATCGTGTGAGTACCGATCCATTTCCTGCTAGCTGTCCGTTCACATACCATTGGTAGCTACCCATTGACCCGCCAGGGAGACCGGCCACAGAAAATTGAACAGGTTGACCAGAACAGACCACACCAGAAGGGGCGATTTGTAGGGTAATTGGGATCAGATTGATGGACCGTACCGACAAGGCCTGGGGTCGCGAAAAGCTGGTATATCCCGGTCCTGTGACCCTACAAAACAAAACCTGTCCAGAATCTGAAAGCAGCAGTTGACGCCACACCAAACTTGCGGAAATAGCACCTTGAACAGCAGCAGATTGACCCAACACAACAGGCGATGAAGCATTGGGATGCAAACTCAACCATTGGTAAGAAGCAGCGCCAGTTGTGCCAGCCAGATTGAATTGTGCCGTTCCAAATTCACACGCTGATTGATTTCCATTGGTTAAAAGGGCAGGAAGGGCAAGCCCGGCAGGACGCACAACACCATGGATGAGTTGGGGCTGCTGGGAAAGCCCTATCTCCGTGCTTGCGTCCCAAATGAGATAGGAAGCATCACCCTGCGCCAAAAAACGAAGGACAATTAGGACACTATCAGCGGATGGCAGTGCCTGTGGATGTGGAGGAAGTGTACTGATGCTCAGTAAATTTCCAGTAACGTTGGTGACTAGGGGTGCATTGGCTAAAGCAGTCCCCTGGGATTGCGCGCTTAAAAAAGTCAGGCTATTGGTAGAAAAGCGGATCCCAAGACCCATAGAAGTGGCTCCTGTTATTCCCTGCGACCGAACTTGAACCTGAAGGGTATCACCCGCTGAGGCCGATACGACTGGCAGTTCAAGTTTGAGGTTTTGGGCCGTTACAGCCGTATAACCGAAAAAGAAGGTCCAGATCAGCAGCCAAAAAATAACTTGAGGGGCTTTTTTAAACATAAACTGCAGGGTCAACAACACCACTATTGAATAACTATAATTTTGTGATTCATTTTTTGCATTCCGTTCGAACTGACAACATGAACAAAAAGCGAATAGCAGCCTGGTACAATACGTCCAAAAAATAAAGTTAGATCATGAACGCCTGAGGCTAAATTAGATGAAGTATCGGATAAGAGCCACACGGGCAATGGCTTGCCTGCGACATCAACCAAATTCAGCTCCACCCTACCCGCTTCGGGCAGGTGAAGCCGAAGGCTGATGGGCCCTGTCGTTGGATTGGGATACACCTCAGACCTGAACTCCTGGGATGTGCGTGACAGTCGG
>CAIVQI010000304.1 GCA_903908015.1 uncultured Bacteroidota bacterium | reverse complement strand
TGAAGCCTAGGGGCAGCTTAAGCATTTTATGGCTGATGCTTCAATGGGTCTTGATGATTCCATTTGTTTTGACAGCACTTCCATTGCCTTCACAGGCGTTGGTATTGGATCCGCCCCCCTCAAATCAACCGTTAAGGGCTGTTTTTTCGGCGGGCGAACATCTTCGTTACCGATTGCATTATGGTTTCGTTGATGCAGGGGTGGGGGAACTCAAAGTCATGGATGAGCCTGTGGTGTTGGGGGGACAGCCCTGCTACCACATCGTGGCCACGGGATCAACCACCCGGTCGTTCGACTGGATTTACAAAGTTAGAGACCGTTACGAGAGTTATGTGACCAAGGGTGGCATGGTTCCCCTTCTCTTCAAACGCGATATTTATGAAGGTGGATTCGCCTACCGGGATTCATATTCATTCGATCAAACCACCCGGCGTGCAACCTCGGATGGCAAACAGTATGTAGTGCCAGATCAGGTTCAAGATATTGTTTCGGCGTTTTATGCCGCGCGTTCCCTCGACTACTCAAAGGCGGTTATTGGACAAATTTTCGAGCTTCCGCTGTTTCTTGATCACGAAACGCATCGGTTTATTTTCCGGTTCAAGGGCCGAAAAACAGTTTCCACAGACGTTGGCACTTTCCGGGCTTTGGTATTTATGCCCGTTGTGATGAAAGGAAGGGTATTCTCGAGTCAGGATGACCTGGTAGTTTACATCTCCGACGATGACAACAAAATCCCCTTGCAAATCAAGGCCAACATCCTGGTAGGCTCAGTCAAAATGACATTAACAGAACATAAAGGACTGCGATATCCCCTAAGTTCAAAAATAACCCGTTGAACTTTTTTGCCCCGTTGGGGTTTCATAAGTTTGAAAATTCAATCATCCAAACGATCAACCTAAATAAATACCCATGCCCTATCCCGAATTCATGGTAACGCCCATGCGCAAGGACCTCACAGAAGTAGGTTTTCATGAATTGAGAACCCCAGAAGAAGTAGAAACAGCATTTAATGATGCCCATGACACCCTGTTGTTGGTTGTTAATTCTGTGTGCGGCTGCGCTGCAGCAAATGCACGACCAGCGGTTAAAAAGGCCATCCAAAACGAAAAGCGCCCTTCACGGCTCACGACAGTTTTTGCAGGCATGGAACTCGATGCGGTAACGCGTGCACGCGAGTTTATGCTACCCTATCCCCCCTCCTCTCCCTGTATCGCCTTGTTCAAGGGGGGAAATCTTGTTCACATGTTGGAGCGACATCACATTGAAGGTCGTTCGGCTGAACTTATTGCAGAAAATCTGGTAGCGGCCTTCAACCAACATTGCGCTTAGAAGGTACCCAAAATAGGAGCGAATTCGTTCCGACAGTAAGTCCAATCTTAGATTTTCGGCAGTTGATCAAATTGACGAAGTGCACTGTTGTAGCCTGTTTCAAACATCCGATCCCCCATTCCGAGTGAGAACAGATGAAACTCCTCCATCCCATCAGGAACAATATACACATCACACAAGCCAATATCGGATTCGATATTTGATTGAATGGCGATATTCAGTACACGCTCTACACTATGCAGCCAACTATCTGCTCCAGCAGTTTCGTGTACTGGGTTGACATTCACACCTACAAGTCGACTACACCTATGTCGGATGAGATGGGCAGGTAAATTGCATGTGATGCCACCATCGATAAAGAGCCGGTTGCCAATATTAACCGGTTCAAACAGCAAGGGGATGGCACTTGAGGCCAATAGCGCAGGAATCAATTCTCCGCTGTTGAACACATGGTTTTTGCCACTGTTCAAATCGGTGGTGGATACATACAATGGCAAACCAAGTTCCTCAAACCGACGGGCCTTTAAATGGCGGGTTAAAGCACGCTTCAGGCCGGATTGACTAAGGATGCCGGAATTTTGCCAAGAAAAGCGCAACAGATTGATGTTCTTTTCTCGATCAAAGATTTTCTTAATGTCTGCAGGTTCGCGACCTTCGGCCAGCAAGGCACCGATAATGGCGCCAATGCTGGTTCCGGCCACACAATCAAATCGACATCCACGTTCAAAAAGGGCTTGGAGCACCCCCAGGTGTGCATATCCCTTCGCCGCTCCCCCCGATAACACCAAGCCGGTCGACATGATCGATTAGGATCCTTGTTCGACGGGTTGGGCAGCTAATTTATCCTTCAGTTTCTCACGGATGCGTTCTTCCAGTTCCATCGACAAGTCTGGGTTGTCGCCCAGCAGTTGCCGAACTCCATCACGACCCTGGCCCAATTTGGTCTCGCCGTAGCTGTACCAAGATCCACTTTTCTTGATGATGTTCAATTCGGTGCCCAAGTCAATGATCTCGCCATCTTTCGATACCCCACTGCCATAGACTATATCAAATTCACATTGGCGGAATGGGGGGGCCACTTTGTTCTTCACCACTTTTATCCGTACCCGGTTTCCTGTTACCTCCATTCCATCTTTGAGTTGACCAATACGGCGGATGTCAAGTCGGACCGATGCATAAAACTTAAGGGCATTGCCTCCCGTTGTCGTTTCAGGGTTTCCAAACATCACCCCAATTTTCTCACGCAACTGGTTGATGAAAATGCACACACAACCTGTTTTATTGATGCTTCCTGTTAACTTTCGCAGCGCTTGCGACATGAGACGTGCTTGTAGTCCCATCGAAGAATCACCCATCTCACCCTCAATTTCTGCTTTGGGGACCAGTGCTGCTACGCTGTCGATGACTAAAATATCAATGGCGCCAGAGCGGATGAGGTTGTCGGCAATTTCCAGGGCTTGTTCCCCGTTGTCGGGTTGAGAAATGAGCAGATTCTCGGTGTCGATCCCCAAATTCTCTGCATAGACTTTGTCGAATGCGTGTTCCGCATCGATAAAAGCGGCAATTCCCCCCTTTTTTTGGGCCTCGGCAATGGCGTGCAGCGCAATGGTTGTTTTACCCGATGATTCAGGGCCGTAAATCTCAATAACACGCCCTTTAGGAAAGCCACCAATGCCCAAGGCAATATCGAGACCCAAAGATCCAGACGGTATTACATCAACAGGAACCACACGGGCATCACCCATTTTCATCACGACACCCTTGCCGAATGATTTCTCCAGCTTCTCCATGGCCAGCTGAAGGGCCTTTTGTTTTTCATTGATTGCATTCATAAATTGTGATTGGGTTTTAAGATTCAAAAATAGGTGTAAAAGAGTAGGGTAAGTGAACCGATATGCGTCATTATTTATCACAAAAGAACGCAGGTGTAATGACACCTTTTGACACAAAAAATGTTTCATTTCCACATTACCAACTGCCGCTGGCACCGCCACCGCCCGACATTCCTCCGCCGAATCCGCCCCATCCTCCACCAGAACCTCCGCCAAAGCCACCGCCAAATCCTCCTCCACCCATCGGGAAGAACATTGGTCCGCCCATGCTGCGTCCACGACCCGAATAGGTGGCTCGTCCACCTCCGCCCCCGCCTCCTGCACCCCGGGCGATCAAGAGCAACAAAATAAACAAGATGACAACAGAGAAGGGCAGCCCCCTTTTGACATCGCTCCAAAAATCGGATCCTGAACGATCCTTCGCTTGGTAGGCACCCGAAAGCACCTCAGTGATTCGATAAATTCCAGCAGTTATTCCACCCTCTACATTCCCCGCGCGAAACAAAGGCAAAATGTCTTGTTCAATGATTCGGCGCGACATTGCATCCGTTAATCGTTCTTCCAGACCATATCCCGTTTCCAAACGGATCTTCCGTTCATCGCGCGATACCAACATCAGCAGGCCATTATTAACGCCTTTTTGTCCGATATTCCAGGTTTCGAATAATCGACTGGCATAATCCGCCACGTCATAACCCTCCAAATTCTCAACCAGTACGACAGCGATTTGTGTAGAAGTGCTGTCTTCATAAGCAGCCAGCAGGGATTCGAGTCGGCCACTGCCCCCGGGCGCGAGCATTCCTGCGAAGTCGTTCACCCGCTTCGGTGGCTGAGGGGGTTCCGGCATGCCCCAGATTTGCAGGGAAATACCAAAGAGAACTAAAGTGAGCACCAACGAGAAGCGCGAAAGGAATCTGCTTAACTTCAAAGAATTGTTTTTCATACCCATGCTTCAGGACCCAAACGATACATCATTGGTCAATTCATCCGGATTGGCAGAACCTGTTGCTGGATAGTAGCGAGCCAAAACCTGACCCGCATGATCAATCGCCTTCGAAAGCCCACCCGCATAATCACCTAAGGCAAAATATTGCTTTATGATGTCAACCTCCTGCTGCCAGAACAGCGTGCCCGCTTTGTCATGAATACCAGCGTCGGCGAAGACTGCCATTTTATGGCTTTGAACCGCAACGTATATCAACACCCCGTTTCTTTCCGTCGTTTTGTGCATGTTCAATTGTGCGAATACAACAGAGGCACGCTTCAGGGCATCTCCTTGGCATACATCCTCCAAGTGCACCCGAATTTCGGCCGTACAGCCCCTTTCAGCTGCCTGAATGGCATTCACTACCCTTAATTGCCCGGCCTCATCGAGTAATTGTTTGGCAGAGGCTTTCAAAACTCAACTTTTGGTGCTTTTTCACTGCCCGCATCGGCCTTGAAATACCCCTTTTTTTCAAATCCGAACATGCCGGAAATCAAGTTATTTGGAAATTTTCTGATGTAGGCATTGTAGTCTTGTACCATTTCATTAAAGCGACGGCGCTCCACACTGATTCTGTTTTCGGTACCCTCGAGCTGTGATTGCAACTCAAGGAAGTTTTGGTTGGCCTTCAGATCGGGGTATTTTTCGACCACTACCAGCAGGCGTGAAAGGGCACCGCTCAGTGCGGCCTGACTTTCCTGAAATTTCTTAATGCTGGCTTCGTCGAGTTTGTCGGCATTGACCTGTACACCCGTGGCTTTGCTCCGGGCTTCTACGACTCCCAAAAGCGTTTCCTGCTCGAACTGCGCATACCCTTTTACGGTGCTGACCAGATTCGGGATCAAATCAGCCCTGCGTTGATAGGCGGCCTCCACGTTGGCCCATTGGCCGCCCACCGCTTCTTCCTTACTCACCATTTGGTTGTACCCACAACTGTTCAATAGCAATGGCATAACAAGGAGAAGCATTAGCTTTACCCGCGTCAGTCGCATGGTCAGGGCGTTGGGTGTATTCATGGGAATTTGT
>CAIVQI010000303.1 GCA_903908015.1 uncultured Bacteroidota bacterium | reverse complement strand
GCGGTGAAAGAGCTAATCTGGCTCACCGTGCGGCGAGAAATCTGCAAGGCATCGGTAGCATTGATGCTGTTGCTGGCATTCACATCGGCGGCATTGACACGGATACCCGCGAGCAATTGTGTATTGGAGAAATGCCGGGCTACATTCAACGCATCTGTTGAATTCACCCCACCCCACGTACGGTTGGTGGTGGTACTGATGGTGTAGGTGCCGGCTGGTACCAGGCTAAACGAGTACTGTCCTGAGGCATTCGTAGTAGCGGTTTGTACCGCCGTACCCTGACCATTCAACAGACGTACCTCACAATTGGATAAGGTGGACTGGGCGGAATTATCGTACACAATGGTGCCCGACAGGTTGGTGCCTTGTGGACAAGCACTACAGCTTTGCCAGCAAACAGCGGGCAATAAGGTATCGCGCGTGGTGAGTAAATAGCGATTGGTGTAAGGACCTGTGGTGAGCACACACGAACCGCCAGGGGTCATGGCCTCGGGAGTAGCCCAGCCATTAACAGTAAACAGGTACTCCACACCACTGGTTGGCACATTCACGGTTAGTTCATAGATCCCGTCATTATCAGGGTCGGTCATCACCGCACATGATCCGCACCATCCGTTGAAGTTGCCGTTCAGGTTCACCTGACCAATGCTGCCCGTAAAGGTGTTCATGTTCACACGGAAAGTGACGTTGGCCGACACAGGAATTCCGGTACATGGCGCACAGGTGCCATAACATACAGGATCCAGTGTTGTGGCGCCTGTGAAGGTCAACACACGGTTCGTGAAGCCAAAATTGGTTTGCGTGCATGAACTGCCCGGTGTTAGGCTCTCCTGTCCGTTCCATCCATCCAGGGTGAATTTGTATTCAATCGTTCCAGGCAAGAGTGGCAGTGTGACCTCCCAAATGCTGTCGTTGTTGGCATCGGTCATGGGGTTACAAGCACCGCACCAACCGTTGAACGTGCCGTTGACGAACACGCCTGTGAAGGCAGCACCCGTGTAGTCCGACATATCAACTTTGAAGGTTACGTTGACCGGGCTTGGCGCAACGGGTCCACAGGCCGCACAGGAATTCCAGCAAACGGTGGCGATGGTTGAGGCTGCGGAGATGGTGTACACCCGGTTGGTGAAACCTCCAGTGGTGAGTACGCAAGCACCTCCGGGGGTGAGGTTCTCCTGGCCTGTCCATCCATCGACGGTAAACTTATATTCGATGGTTCCGGCTTGCAACGGAAGTGTTACCTCCCAAATGCTGTCGTTGTTGGCATCGGTGAGGGGATTGCAGGCCCCACACCAGCCGTTGAAGGTGCCGTTGACATTCACCGTGGTGTAGGCCGCCCCAGAATAGCCACGCATATCTACTCGGAAGGTTGTGGCGAAGGTTGGCGCTGTGAATACGCAGGGGGAGCACGACTGCCAGCAGACGGCATCCAGAGTAGCTGCGCCGGAAACATTCAGCCAGCGATTGGTGAATCCACCGGTGGTGAGCACGCACGAACCACCTGGTGTAAGGTTTTCTTGTCCATTCCACCCGTCGAGGGTGAATTTGTATTCAATGGCCCCCGCCTGCAAGGGTAGGGTTACCTCCCAAATGCTGTCGTTGTTGGCATCGGTCATGGGGTTGCAGCTTCCGCACCATCCGTTGAATGAGCCATTCACAAAAACACCACTATAGGCAGCGCCAGAATACTGACGCATATCCACTTTGAACGTAACGGGGTATGTTGGGGCCGCACACGGATTGCAAGATCCCCAGCAAACCGCGTCGAGTGTAGCATTCCCTGAAACGACATACAAGCGGTTGGTGTACGGACCAGTAGTGAGCACGCACGAGGCGCCAGCGGTCAGGTTTTCCTGGCCATTCCATCCATCAACGGTGAATTTATACTCAATGGTCATCGCCTGTAGGGGTAGGGTAACTTCCCAAATGCTGTCGTTGTTCGCATCTGTGAGGGCGTTGCATCCCCCACACCAGCCATTGAAGGTGCCGTTGACATTCACCGTTGTGTAGGCTGGTCCGCTGTAGCCGCGCATGTCAACCCGGAACGTAACGTTGTATGTAGGGGCTGGGGAAGAGCAAGGCGTACATGAGTTCCAGCAAACGGCATCCAGCGTTGCCGCAGCTGTAACGTTGGTATAGCGGTTGGTGAATCCAGAATTGGTTTGCGTACAGGACATACCTTGTTGAAACATCTCTTGTCCATTCCATCCATCTACCGTGAACTTATATTCAATACCGCCAGCCTGAAGCGGCAGGGTGATGTCGTAGATGCTGTCGTTGTTGGCATCGGTCATCGGATTGCACCCCCCGCACCATCCGTTGAAGCTGCCGTTGAGGTTCACCGTCGTGTAAGCAGGCCCGTTGTAGCCCCGCATATCCACTTGAAAAGTTACTGGATAAGTAGGCGGTGGGGGTGCAGAACAGGTATTGCAGCTGTTCCAGCACACTGCGTCGAGGGTGGCGGTAGATGCAACCGTGTATACGCGGTTGGTGAACGCACCAGTGGTGAGCACGCAAGAACCTCCAGGAGTGAGGTTTTCTTGTCCGGTCCACCCGTCAACAGTGAATTTGTACTCGATCACACCAGCTGGAAGGGGTAATGTTACCTCCCAAATCGAGTCGTTGTTGGCGTCGGTCAACGGATTACAGCCGCCACACCAACCGTTAAATGTGCCGTTCACATTCACAGTGGTGTAGGCCGCGCCCGAATAACCCCGCATATCGACCCGAAAGGTGATATCGGATGTTTGGGCCATCGCGCCGAAAGACATCAGCAGCGAAAGGCAGAATAAGGAAAGGTGTTTAAACATAAATGATGATTTAGAATAGGGTTATGGGTAGGGTATAATAAGTGTATAAATTACACTTGCTAAATAAGTGTTTTTTTTACAATTATCCAAGTGCCAACGGGGGATTAATTTTTTGTGATGTTTTTGCGTGGGAGAAAGATATGCTTGGGATATCGTTTAGGGCTTGAGGCGATTTATTTTAGGTCTTGAAGGGACTCAGATTTGGGTTCGGGAGGGACTGAGATTAGGGTTCGGGAGGGATGCAACTTAAGGCTCAAGGGGAATGTAGGTGAACGAGCGAATCACCACTTCGTGCTCTTTACCATCAGATGGTGCAGCACCTCCCAATAGCCAATAATTCATGCGCGTACGGGTGTTGTTTTCAGGCGCCGGGATCACGATGGGCGCTGATTGTTGTCCACCTTCATTTTTTATCCGAGCGGGATTGTTGGTATTGAATTTCCATTTTCCAATAACCCTACCGCCTGTGCCTTCTCCCGCCCAGCTCGTCCACTCAACCAAGGTATCGCGCCACACGAATTCGTGGGTGGTCACCCCGATGAGGTCGCCGGGGAAGGTAGCAACCCCACGGACGCGCTCGGGGTAGTACGGGCCAAAATTAACGGGTTGAACGGCATAGTTGAGCGTAGGCGCATTGTTCTCCCCCCATTTGGAAAACTCAATATCCACCTCACTATTGGCTTGGGTGCGAAACGAGCTATCGTTCCAAGTGAATAGACCCACCACCGTATTGTTGGCGATATTTTGTAGGTCCCCCTCGATCACCCAGCGGTAGGTGCCATAACCGCAAGTATCGCGACCAACCAGCTCCGTTGAAAACCAACGACCATCATGCTCGGCAATGCGCAGATGCAAATAGCCTTTGCCATCCAGAAAAAGGTCCTCTGCACGCCCAGAAAAGTAGTTGGGACCCGGTCCAACAGTGCCCGCACTGGTCTTTACATCCCATACCTTTCCCGAAAAGCGCACCACATTACCCACACGGCCATAATCCGGCGGGCGCTCAAGTTCACACGACTGAACGAACAACATGAATAATCCGCAACCAATGAAGGCGGAGGGCAAAGACCCTTGGCGCATGGCGGAGCGCATAGCAGAGTGCATAGCAGAGCGAACAGCACGAAAACACATTGACAACATGTTATTGTATTTAAAAAATTAAGGCTTCCATTGCCATTGTTCCATGAGTGGGCCAACCTGTACGCTAAACCACCCCGGTTCGAGGGTTTGCCTGAGGTCACGCCCCACAAAACCCAATGATGAGAAAGGAATAGACAAATCGACCGCAAGAGAAGTGCCGGCTTTGATTTCAACGGGTTTAAATGCCCTTAAGCGTTTTACTGGGGGGGTGATACTCGCCACAGAATCTCCCACAAAGACCATGATGGTTTCCTTTTGGGTAAAGCTGCCCTCGTTTCGCAGGCGCACGCGGACGCGCAAGCTGTCTGATTCCATTGCAGGCAGGGGCTTGAGGAGTTCCAAAGATTCATAGCGGATCGAGGAGTAGCCCAGGCCGTGGCCAAACGGATAAGCGGGTTGGAAGGCATTCATGGAGAAATCGGTATGCAAACGCTCCGTATGCTTGTGGTCGTAGGTAATCAAACTATGCTCGTGGGCCGGATAGGTATAAGGAAGGCGGCCCGATGGACTAAACCCACCGTGGAGGAGATCGGATAGGCTGCGTGTTCCTGCGGCTCCGGGTTGGTTTGAAAGCAATATCGCATCAAATAAGGTGTCTATGCTCGAGATGATCCGAGGTCGATTTTGTACGAGAATCAGGATTTTTGGTCCCAGATGGGCCGCACAAAGCCCGCGAATCCATGCCACTTCATCGGCGGATAGGCTTAATTGCTGAATATCGCCGGGCTTTTCGGTGGATGGTTTTTCTCCGAGTACCACGACCAAGGGTGCTTGTACAACAGCTGTTTGCGATTGATTTGAAGGGGTGTTGGCATTTACCATAGACCCAGCTCCTGAACTTTGGGGCGCAGGAATGGTCCGGACCAACTGAAAATGTTCTTGAAGTGCCTCGATCAAAGAAATCCCGGCATTGATGGTGTCCCATTTCGGGTCAATGCCCTGCCAGGTGCGCGTCCAGGCACCATTCCAACAAAACGGCTCATCCAGGGCCTGGCCAGCCAATACCAACGCGCTGCCCTTGCTCAACGGCAGCACCCGATTGCGGTTTTTAAGGAGAATCCAGGAACTCCTGGCCGATTCCATGTGTAGCTTGTGGAAGGTGTCGGTTTGCATGAGCGTAAATTGGCTCATCGGTTCCGGAAGTTGTCGTTTAAACAGGCCCAAACTGTGTTTTACATGCAGTATTCGGTAGACTGCTTCGTCAATTCGCTTCATTGGGACTTCCCCCGACTCGGCCAATGCCATCAGGGCATCCGTAAATCGGTAATCATTGGGCACCATGGCCATATCAACACCTGCCATCACGGCCATCCGTGTCGCCTCTTTGTAGGTTTCTGCCACCCGGTGCACGCTCACCAGCTTTTCGATGTCTTCCCAGTCGGAAACCACCAAGCCCTGAAATCCCATTTCTTTGCGCAGAAGATCGGTCAAAATTTCAGGATCTGCATGCACGGGAATGCCGTTGAGCTCACCTGAATTGACCATCACACTGAGGGCCCCGGCCCGAATACCAGCCATAAATGGAGGTAAAATCCACTCCCTTAATTGTCTTGGGTGGATATAGGTCGGCGTTCGGTCTTTTCCCGAATGGGGCATGCCGTAACCCAGAAAGTGCTTCATGGTTGCGGCCACCTGGGTCGGCCGAGAGGGGTCTTGGCCCTGATAGCCGCTGATGCAGGCCGCTCCCAATTCAGAAACCAGGTAAGGATCCTCGCCATAGGTCTCGAAGAAGCGCGACCAAAGTGGATGGCGGGCCACATCGAGAACGGGCGAAAAATTCCAAGGAATGCCCGAGGCGGCGGTTTGATAAGCGGTGGCCATGGCCACGCGCCGCACCAGAGATGGGTCAAAGGAGGCCGCTTGAGCCAAAGGTTGTGGAAAAAGCAGGCCTTCATGCAGGTAATTGGCCCCGTGTATGGCATCGATTCCATACAGTAGCGGTATGTAGGTACCCGGCGCCTGCCTGGAAATCAGGTGAATGGTGGATTGGATGGAGCGCCAATGCGCCAGTGAATATGCGTGCCCGCCGCAATTTAAAATCGACCCCACTTTTCGGTTGTGGAGGGCCTCTATCAATTTTGCCGTATCAATGGCATGAGGTTCCTTCAGCTGATAGATTTCACCGACCGAAACCACATCGAGGTTCAGCTGGGTCATTTGCCCCACCTTTTCTTTTAAGGTCATGGAGCGGAGGGTTGCGAGGATTTCTCGGTGATGTGGACTCTTGATGTAGGTTTTTTGAGCCGCTGCAGGAATCATGCAGAGGCACCAAAAAGCGACAAGAATTCCTCGGAAGATTGATGTGGTTCGCATACGAAATCGACTACTGTCCTGCATGGTCATGCGCCTGAATGGCGCCCCAGATGATGGCATGAGAAGATGTTTGGGGATCCGCTTGAAAAGAGAGGTAATAAGGTTGATTTCTGAGTAAACCCGGGTGCCGGTCGGGAGGAAGCGTGATGCGCAGGCATGGAATACCAGGAGCAAATCCATCTGCTGCGGTCGTAACGCTTCTTTTTATAAAGGGGGAGTCGGACTGAATGACGAAATCGCTGAGTTTGCCCGCACGGCGGATTCTGGCTTGTTCGGGTAGTGCGGAAAGGGTGAATGTACCAGCCGTTAGGGTATCGAAAGGTGACAATAGCAGTAAATCCCGCCCATTTTTCCCCACCAGAAAGCGCACATCATGGTCGGGTGCCATCGAATTTAGACCCCCCTCGTTGACCCACCGGCCATGCCACATCTGGGGTGGATTACCCGCATGGGGCACCCATGAGATCTCATCAATGGCCATATTTCCCCGGGCCTCAAATTGGATGATGAGCTGTTTGATTTGGGCAGGCTGGGCCTGACTGCGTTCCCATTCGAAATCCTCCAAGGGCAAACGCAGTTCATTCCATTCGCTGTTGTTTAAGCCGGTTTTCTGGAGGTATTTGGCCTTGAAACCAAGCCAACACTGGGCCCCACTGTAGTCCTCCAGCGCAAACGCCACAGGTATGTTCTTAGGTTGGCCTTCCAAGGCTTTAAGCCTGATGTTGAGGGCAGCATGGTGGATCACTTGCTCCATATTTTTGGGCGCCCACGCATCCCATCCGATACCGAGGCCAATCCAGGCCGGACAACCCTCAGCGAGTTTATCCCATTTCAAGGCCAGACCCTGAGCGCCATCAGGGTCTTTAAGGGGCGATACCCTTAGGCAAGGCGTTTTGCTGCTCCAGATTTCACTGCTCAAACCCTCTTTATAGACATCAAGCGCACGAAAACCATAAATATTGGGGTCATTCTCTTCAGTATTGCCTGGATAAAGCGATTGTTCGAGCATACGACTCTGCCGGGCAGCCACTTCAACACTGTCCAATTGGATTACAGGCTGCGCATGCAAAGGGATGATTTGGCTATTGAGGAACAGGAGTCCAACCCCAATGCCGGATCGGATCAACTTAAGGCTCAAGGGGGCCATTTTCTGTGAAGATGATGTAGTCCATATACATTTGAGAATAGCCTGAGGTGGGGTTCGCCAAAAACAAAGCAGAAACTCTGGATAATTTGTCGGGGTCGTGGCGACCATTACCTGCCGGAGTGGACGGTTGGCCATTCACCAGCGACACCAACTCATTGTAGCGCACACTGATTTTGTTCCATCCCTTTTGTAGGCGTTGATGGGCTCCATTCACTGTGTAGGCTGCGCACTGCAGCGAGTAGAGGTCTTCAGTCGCCGCTTCGTAGGTGCCGTTTCCGTTGTCATCCTCACGAAACTGAAACAACAACAACGCATTTTCTACTGAATCGGGTAGGTAGAGCAAGGTATTGAAATAGAGCTTCTCGGGATTGGCGATCAAAGGAAAGCGGGGTGCCTGATAGGCCGAGGCAGGAAATTCAATCATGCCAATCAACCAATCCCAATTCACCAACCCTCCCATATCGTAATATCGATTTCCCTCGGCCGCGCTGCTGTTCTGGCGAACCACAAAACTCATATTGGCACCACTCTGAACGAAGCTGGTCCAACCCGGACGAATTCCCGTTTCGAAATCGGCCACCACAAAACCCTCGATCAGCCGTGTACTCGTGATCGTCACGGTATCGCGCCACAAAACGGAGTCCTCTGCCACAATCAGCTTCATTTCCACCGCTTCTTGTTTGAACATGGGGAAAATGGTGGTGCTTCCATTCCATGTGCAGTTGGTAGAATCGAGAAATCGAGTTTTTCCTGTGATGGATTTCCGGGCACCGCTGTTTAGACCCGTACAAACCAGCTCCCAATCAGTGAGCTTGTTGAAGCGTGCTTGCAAAAACAACTGCTCACCCTGTGCAAAATCAGCCTGGGTTTGGTTGATTTGAACCGGTTGCAGGACCTGAAAATCGCCGAAAAGGTCCAGGAGCTCAGGACCGTCGACGGGGATGTCCTTACTGCATCCGTAGGTCAGCAACAACATCAGAATGGGCAAGCGCAGGAGGTGTTTCATGTGGGGGTAGTTGATGAATGAGACAAGTGATGGGTCGAATTGTTTTGTAGGGAGATTGATTTCCTTTTTACAGTTTCATGACCAGCAAAAGAGAGGCAGAATTCCAGCGGATTTTCGGTGAAACAGCCTCGGATGGGGGCGTCCAGAGGTAGGTGTATGCCATGCACTGGGCCTGAAACCGATTCGAGACCCGGTAATTGAGCCCAATGCCCGACCATTGTTCCGTGCGGTTCATGTCCATGGGTAAATAGTCAATGACTTCCGAATAGGCGTTGCGAACCCCGTAAAAATCATGACCCATTGATGTGTAGGTTCTCCATTCCGCAAAAACCTGCCAGTCTGTTGTGATCTGCCATTCGGATTGTACCTGCAGCAGGCGATTGGTCAGATCCACACGTGTATCGATCAGATCCCCTGAGCCGTCGGCCCGGGAGGTATTTTCCAGTCGTGCCGATGCCCGCAGCCACCATGACTTGTTCCAACCCAGTTTCGAATGTAATGGTGCAGCTCCGTTCCATTCAGCGATGGCAAATTGGCGGCGGGCAGCGATTCCTTGTCCCTTAACATCCATCAACATGCCCACTTTTACATCATGCTGCCACACCTCTGCGGGCTGTTTTCTTTTCCAGTGCAGCATAAGCCCTTGTCGGTTTGGGGTGGCGATGCCATAGGGCAGGGCATTGCCATAGGCCGGGTCGTAATTCATGAGTCCGGTTTGCACCTGAAAACGATGCAGGGTGCCATCACGAAACAGATCAAGCATGTTTAAACCCCGGATTTGGTCGTCGGTGGCGAGCCTTCGAAAGGTGGCCGGACTCCGGTCGAAGTCGATGCGTTTGGTCTGGGCCCCCGCACTTCGGTAGTCGCTCCCTACACGCCAAACCTCAGCGCCAAGGCTTCTTTCATCACCCGCTCCTTGATACTCGAGTTGCGCGTAGGCAAATCCGTCGCTGAGGCGAGGGGCATCTGCCTGACCCACCCACTCCAGTTTCGATTGTCCCCATTCGGTTTCCAACCGCAGCGGCATACGTTTGCGGAATTTTTGTCCGTCCAATGTCACCCGTACACTGCCCACCGGGTGTCTGAGTTGTCGGCTGCTGGCCGATGTTTGGTTTACATCGTAGAGGTCTGCATAATTGAATCGAATGAGCGTGCCCTTGAGATTCCTCAGCGACACAGCGCCCCCGCTCATCAAGCGGTCAGGTGTTTGGTTAAAATCAGAGGCCACCAAACGGGTTGTGAACAGAGACGAGGCCAATTTCCATCGTTCAGAGAAGAGATCCCATCCAAAATCCAGAGCGATGCCCTGTTGGCGTCGGGTGAGGTCGGCCGATTGAAACAAGTCATACCGAATCATGTCCAATTGGGGGGTGAACAACAGTGAGGGGGTGGAGAGGATCCACTCATCAGACTGTTGCAAGGTGAAAGGCGACAAACGATAATCGAGGTCGCCAATTTGATAGCGCAGTTTTTGGTCGATGACCCCCCTGATCCACATTTGCCGAAGGTCGAGGGTAAGTCCCGAACCCCAGAACCCGCCGTATTCGCTTCTGATGCGCATCTGAGCATGCACCTCCAGGGCCGAATGCGGGTTCAGGTGTATCCCCACATCGGTGAGCACATAACCCGGATTGGCCAGTCGTTCGACCATGCTGTCGGCCTGCTCTTGGAGCTTCTCGATGGATAGGAGTCCCCTCGAATAGGATGAGGCATAGGTTTTCGACGGCTGGCCCGGTTGGGCAACACCAGGTTGGCTGCCGAGCAACATCAGGAGAACCAACACGAAACCCCATGCATGATGTTGG
>CAIVQI010000302.1 GCA_903908015.1 uncultured Bacteroidota bacterium | reverse complement strand
TCACCCAATACCATGGAGGTATCGGTCAAATATGCCCTCCTTGCCGTGCCCACCAATGGGGAAAAATAATAGGGCCGCGACGACTGCAGGCGAATGATGTCGTTACCATAAGGCAAAGGATGAAACATGATAGAATCTCCTTGACAAAAAACCGCTTCCGTACTACCATTATAAATTTTATCGCATGTTCTGAAGGTGCCCGTAATGGCAAGAAGTGGCCGATTCAACCTCAGTGTATCAGATGTTAATTCAGCGGTCGGAAAAGGCGGGTTTTGAGGCCATTGTAGGCTCAATACCACTCGGCTTGCTCGATTTAGCGTAAAATGAGGAAATAGAGCCTCTCCACGTACAAAAACTGACAACGGATTCCCATAAAGTCGGTTCGTTCCAGAAGAAAATTGAATTTGAATCCCGACAGGGATTTGATCAAAAAAATCGGCCATCAGACCTCTTTGGTTGAATGCCCTAATCGCGCAAAACAGCGAGTCTCCTGCCCTAATGTTATTTGAGGAGTTGCCTCGATTGGCTGGTGGTATGCTCCATTGCAGCTGAATGAGCGGCGTTGCGCCATCCAGTAAAATGCCAAAATAGCCTAGGTCATGCGCGCCCATTCCTTGTCCACCTGATGCCATGGCACCATGAATATTGCCGGTTGAACCATATTCTTCGTACAAAACACTAAATGCTGCTTCAATGGCTGGTTCAAACTGTATGCTTGTTAGATATGTTCGTCTCTGTTTACCAACGGATGCACTGATGAAAGCAGCCTGACAGGCCAAGGGAGGGAAGCTATCATTGAACGGGGCGGGCAAATCCACCATTCCTCTGAGGTTCGAGAAATCGGAAACATGAGCATTTGTATTGCCGTCATAGGCCTTGTCAGCCACCCGGTATGCACCACCCAATCTCAGAAAAGGAGGCATTAGTACAAACGAAACCGATGTATCGAACATCCAAACTCCATCTACGAAACTCTTAGCGCCCAGTCTCAGATTTTCTCCCCCTTTACCAATCCACAGACTCATGCGTGGCGAGCACCCGCGAATAATGGTGTCTTGTGTTTCTCCTTGCAGGTAAGCATTTCCCGCTTGATTGAACGGCGTACCAAGCAGAAAAAAATTGAACATGGAAGATGAGACATAGTCGGCCCTTCTGTTCCTCGTGGTCAGTAATTCTACAAGCAGGGAAATAGTATCTCCTGATCGGAAATGAGCAGATTGAAACAGGACCGAATCTACAATGTTCAATTTCGGAATTAAGTTCTGGCCATCGATATGGGAAGCCTCTCCAAAGACTATATGGCTACCCCCATAATGCCCACTCTTTCCAGTCCAAGGGCGAATTTCTCCACTTGAAAATATTTCATCCATCCTTAGATCGTAGTGCATCGACATAGGACCTGCCAACACACAATAGACCAGATTTACGCGCTTACTTTGACCCGTTGATACACCAACAAACTCAAGCCGAATACTATCAATCCAAACCAATCCAGCATCTGAGGGCAAAACCATTGCCATCAATTGGTTAACGCCAATACTCGCAGAGGATGTCCCATCGAATGCTTTTGGTTCAACCCAAAAACTCCCCCCCACCCGAGCCGTAGGCCTACTAACAGTAAACGTATTGGAGATGACCGAAATGGAATCAGTTGGAGATCGAAACCAAGCCAAAATACTGTAGGTGCCGCCCCGATCAACAGCCACAACGGACTCAGCAATTCCCCGATGCATCAGCACATATGATGGAGTGAGTAAACGTGCAATAACTGGGCCTGAAAATAACACCAGGTTAAGGACTTCATTTTGGTAATATTCGGCCTGGCGACCACGAATATCCCTAAGTAAGAAACCACACAACAATGAATCGCCTGCTGCAACAGAGTCTTGCATTATGTTGACATCCATGTTCAGACCCACTATGAGATTAGAGCCGTCCAAAAAATGGCTGGAATCCCCAAAATGATTATTTCCACCACCCATTGAACCCTGGGTGTTGTTTGGAATTATGGATGAAAATGAAATCAATTCCGACGATCGATCCACCGCATAGTGGACGAGGTCGGCTCCATTCACCTGAAAATCAATCAACCCTACCCTTTTCAAGACACCAATATGTTCACTTTTAAAAGCCACTATCGGTTGAGCCATAAAAACCCCGAAAAATCCCGGTATCAGGTTATCAAATTGCAAGTCGACAGAAAGAAGGTTGGCATGGGTCGAACCATCGAACTCCTTGGCTTCAACTTCAAAGTTCCCTGTCAATCGAATGACCCTTGGCGTAATCAAAACTTGACCGCTGATGCCATTGAGGGTATAATTGCTTGATGAACTACCGGACAAGGTCAAAGTTCCTGAAGAAACTACAATACGGTTTCCCGGATAAACAGAATCAATTCGCGCCTGTCCGAATCCCAGAATCAGTTCGTCCCCTGGCACCAAATTCAAAATTTGTAGTATTTCACGGGATGCCCATGCCGTACCATCAGCCGGTCTTGTGCCCCCCAATGTTAATGCTCTGGGGAAAATATCGGCATGCAAAATGGGTTGCACTACAACATAATTAAAACTAGATGTGCTATAATGATTCGATGGTTGGACTATTTTATTCACGCCAACATCAGCATCCTGAAATAGCCAAGTTGGATGCCCTTCAGGCAGAAGTATGTCATCATTTTTTAATCCATAGAAAACAGGAACTCCCGCAACACCTGCCGTTTCAGTACCGTCGTAAACTTTAGACAACGCACTTAAACCCTGAATCGATAGCGGTGCAGGGTATACTGTCAAAATCCCTGTGTCTGTTTCAAAGATATAATTATGCCAATCTAGGGAAGATTCAAAATAAACAGAATCCAAGAAAATAGAATATTGACCAACAGAAGCCCTCCTATGATGACCTGATGGAATTCCTCCAACGGTAACCCTTAGTGCATCAAGTTGATCGTCACCCTGCAATCCGTTTACGAGAGCCAATTCTGTGGCTTGCCGATGAACAATAAATGAGTCACCATATTCTTTGGTCATCGGAATCAGACTTAGCCTTAATGTTCTTGTTGAAATGGAGCTGGTCAGTTCAGGTTGTTGTACCCAATAATTTGGGGAGGCGATGGAATATGTACCGCTCCGAACCAGCGGTTTGTGCTCACCCACTTGGGGGTTATTGAAATACCAGTGGATCTGACCATTTACTGAAAACTGATCTTGATTCACCAGACCAACAAATTCCGGATTGCCCAAAACGAGAACATCATTTGAGTCATTGTAGACCTTGGTTAGAGCCACCAATCCTGTCACTTCCAGCCGTGCCGGCGAGATCGATACAGAATCAGAAAGACCAATAATCTGATAATTTCGCTCCTCTGTCCCTACTTGAAACCCTATCGAATCGATTTGAACCTGATAAGATCCAACTCCTTGTATGGGGCGATGGGCACCGAACGAACCCGAATAGTGCAGGCGGACAGTCGACCAGGAATCCCATTGACGAAGCCCCGTCACCCCAACCCGCGGATCCCCTGGCGCAGCCCACCGATCCAGACTGTCGCCATACACCTTGCTGTGGTGAAGTACCCTCACCAGCAGTGGTGCCGGACTCACCTCCACGGAGTCCGATAGCCATTGAATTGTGTAGTTATTTGCTGTGGCCGCCGGCACAAAGTCCACCGAATCGGGCACAACCCCATAGACGCC
>CAIVQI010000301.1 GCA_903908015.1 uncultured Bacteroidota bacterium | reverse complement strand
GCTCCTCAACGGTAACAAAGTACTGAAAACGGCCCAAAGCCTCCTCAAAAGTCGATTCTGGAACCGGCTTTACTGTATGAAACAAAACTACCTGGGCCGATATACCTCGGCCGCACAAAACTTGTGCCGCAGCAACCGCCTCGCTAGCAATGGTGCCAACCGCCAGAATACATACATCAACCCCCTCTGAAACCACCAAACCCTCACCAATATTCGGAACCAAGTGCCCGGCAGTTAAATCGATTTCCCCTTTTTTGCCAATCCGAATATAGGTAGGACGGCCACTTTCTACCGCCATACTGAGGCAATCACGCAAAGATTTAGCATCCCAAGGAGCAAGCACCTGAAGATTGGGAATAGCTCGAAGGATAGCAAAATCCTCGAGGCTATGGTGGGTAGGACCAAGACTAGCGTAAGAGAGCCCCGAGCCGGTACCCACAATAATCACGGGTGATTGATGGTAGGCTACTGCCACCCTAATCTGTTCCAGGCAGCGCGTCGTGGTGAAAGGGGCAATGGTATATACAATCGGACGCAGCCCACTCAGACCCATACCTGCGGCTACGCCCATCATATTTTGCTCTGCAACACCACAATTAAAAAACCGGTTTGGATTCTGTGCCCGTAACCGGTCAAACAGACGGTTGCCGATATCGCCAGATAACAGAACGACACGGTAATCAGTTGCCACCAACCCAGTGACTGCATCAGCAAAAGCGTTTCTCATGCCTGTCCATGTGTTATAGGGGTACGCCCCTCTAGTCGAATTTGATCTGGTGATATCTGAAGCAACTCAGCAGAGACCTTCACCTCTTGCGCCGTCGGAATCCGATAGTGCCAGTTGTTGTCATCCTCCATGAACGGAACACCCTTCCCCTTAACGGTATGGGCAATGACAGCTTTGGGTCGCGGATCGCTTTCCAGCACGCGGAGGGCATCATCCATCTCCTCAAACGAGTGCCCATCGATCTCCGCAGTAGCCCACCCAAAAGCCTGCCACTTATCCACCAGAGGGGCAAGTCCAAGCACCTCGTTGCTTCGGCCGGTAGCCTGCCATTTGTTATAGTCGATAAAGATGGTGAGATTACCCACGTTGTGCGCAGCCGCCATAAGGGCGCTCTCCCAGACTGAGCCTTCGTTGCACTCCCCATCGCTCAAGATTGCGTATACCGAATAGTGCTGCCCTTGAATACGCCCTGCCAGGGCCATACCGAGGCCCATGGGTAACCCGTGGCCAAGTGAGCCGGTTGCCGCCTCAATGCCTGGCAAATGGCCGGGAGTTGGCGGATGTTCCCCAAATAGCGAGCCATCATGACCATAGGATTCTAAATCACCTACAGAAAAAAAACCTCGCTCAGCAAGCACCTGGAAGAGAACCGGCGCGGCGTGACCCTTACTTAGTACAAAGCGATCGCGATTTGGGTCATGCGGTCTACTAGGATCAACACTCAACACACTCCAGTAGAGCCAGACCAACAGATCCGCACAAGACAAGCAGGAGCCTAGATGTGGCGTACCAGTTAAATGCGAATTTCGTATTGTCCGAAAGCGTATCTGACGGGCTAATACTGCAAGTTTTTCAGTATGAAGAGGGGATTTTTTAATCATTTG
>CAIVQI010000300.1 GCA_903908015.1 uncultured Bacteroidota bacterium | reverse complement strand
GCGCATGGCACTGGGCAATGCGGCCTGCATCACATCGCCTGGAAAACAGAGGTAGTAGGCCGACATCCATTCCCAAAATTTCCTCATGCGTTCATCGACCACGGGCTGGTCGTCGAGCACCTCAATGAGGTCGCGGACAGTGCCTTTTACTGGTGGATTGCGGTGCAAGGACCAGATCAGACCCCCTAAAAGCCGGGTTCGTCCGAGGGGCACCACCACACGTACGCCTACCTGCACTGAAGCCACCAAGGCGTCGGGCACCCTGTAGGTATACGTTCCGGGGATGTGAAGCGGCAATAAAATCTCAGCGTATTGGGCATCCGCAGGCATCTTGCAAAAATAGTGTATTGGCAGACTTTTCTCTTGTTTGCATGGGCTCAGGATGAACTGATTTGCTTCGTATTTTTGTGATTATGAAGTACGACAAGCATTTTTTTGTATGCCAAAATGAGCGCAGCGACTCCTCTAAAAAAAGTTGCGGCAAGGAACAGGCGCAGATGATGGTTCAAGCGCTTCGCGATTCTGTTCGAGCGCTTCATCCCAACCCTGCCGCCGCCATTCGGGTGCGGGCTCAAGCCTGCGCTTGTCTCGACGCTTGCGCAGACGGGCCCACGCTCGTGGTTTATCCGGAAGGTGTATGGTATGGAGGGGTAAAAACCTCTGATGCGCATGAAATCGTGAAAGCGCATTTGGGTGATGGGACGCCCGTACAGCGGCTGCACATTCACCGGCCTCAGGCATCCGAACAGGCTGAGTCGACTGAGCGATGAAGACGGCTGGCCTTCATGCCCAATGGGTGAAGGAGGAGGCTGCCCGAATCGGATTCCACGCTTGTGGTATTAGTCGCGCTGAATTTCTGGAGGAGGATGCACCGCGACTGGAACGATGGCTGAAAGCGGGCATGCACGGCCAAATGGGTTATATGGAACGCCACTTCGATATGCGTCTCGACCCCCGAAAATTGGTACCAGGGGCAAAGTCGGTGGTGAGCTTGTTGTTCAATTACCACAACCCCGATCCTTTCGGTGAAGAGGACGCACCCCGTATTGCGCAATATGCCTACGGAGAGGACTATCATTTTGTTTTGCGCGACAAACTCAGGGAATTTCTTGCCTGTCTACAGACACGTATTGGACAAATCGAGGGCAGGATATTCGTAGACAGCGCTCCCGTACTTGAAAAAAGCTGGGCAGCACGGTCCGGACTTGGCTGGGTGGGCAAAAACACCAACCTGATTACACGCGAACAAGGCAGTTACTTTTTTTTATGCGAACTCATCTCCGATCTGGAGTTGGCACCCGATGGTTCGATGGCCGATTATTGTGGCACCTGTACCCGTTGCATTGATGCTTGTCCGACCGAGGCCATCACACCATATAAGGTTGATGGCAGCCGATGCATCAGTTATCTCACTATTGAATTGCGCGATCAAATGCCAGAATGGGCTAAGGGACAATGGAAAAACTGGGTTTTTGGGTGCGACATCTGTCAGGAAGTATGTCCTTGGAACCGTTTCAGCCGCCGACATTCCGAGGAACGCTTGATGCCCCACCCCGATTTGCCCAAGCTGGATCGGGACGCATGGATTGACATGACACGCGAAGTTTTCGGTGACTTATTCCGCCGCAGCGCTGTCAAACGCGCGGGTTACGACCGACTGATGTCGGCCGTGCGCATGGTGGCTTTGGGTGATACAGAAGATGGAACAGACGAAGAAGCGAGTGACAAGATGGCCAAGACCTCCCCACGAGCGAGCCCGATATAAAATCAGCCTTAGCCCTCAGGGCTTCCCCAATGCATAAAGGGTACGGATATGCGATATGTAGGCTCCAGACAAATTCTCAAAGCAGTGATAGGGCAAATTGAATTCGCGCGCCGTTTGTTCGACGATTTTTGAGATGGCCGGGTAGTGAATGTGGCAAATATTAGGAAACAAGTGATGTTCAATCTGGTAGTTGAGTCCACCTACATACCAATTTAACAATTTATTTTTTCGGGCAAAATTCGCAGTGGTACGCAGTTGATGGTCCGCCCATGGCGTTTCCATTTTACCATCCTGATCAGGAAGCGGCTGGTCTACCCCTTCCACCAGGTGCGCCAATTGAAAAACAGAGGCCATGATGAATCCCGCAACCAATGCCATCACCACATAGCCAAGAAACCATTGGCCAAAGCTGATGGGCAACAGAAAATAGGGCAACAGCAAGACCCCAAAATAGAATACTTTGCTCACTACAAGTGTGGTGAACTCGCGACGAAAAGTAGCCGCCCCCGACTGGCGCCCCCAGGTGATTACCTGAACAAAATCTTTAATGTGGAACGTCATGACCATGAGGCTATACAGAAACGGGCCGTATAG
>CAIVQI010000299.1 GCA_903908015.1 uncultured Bacteroidota bacterium | reverse complement strand
GGTTTTCCATTTGATGGTTTTCCATTTGATGGTTTTCCATTTGATGGTTTTCCATTTGATGGTTTTCCATTTTCTCCAAACCCCTGTTTGCCACCCGCCGATTTCTTGAAAACTTAGGTTTTTCAGCGCAACCAACCCAAAAGCCAGCGGGCAAGCCGAGCCTTCCGACTGGTATATGGGGGGTATAGGTACCGGTTCACGTTCAGCCAGAGGGCTTGCTTATAGATCGATTTTTGGTGTGAAAAAGTAAGAAAACCTGCTTCACCATGATAATGTCCCATTCCTGAATGGTTAACCCCTCCGAAAGGCAAGTTCGGGTTGCTGATTTGCACGATCACGTCATTCACGCAACAATTACCCGCGGAGGTGCGCTTTAAAAATTCGGCGGTTTTGTGCGTGTTGCGCGAAAAAACATAGAGGGCAAGGGGCTTGGCATCCGAATTAATGAAGTCGATGGCCTCATTGAGGTGTTCAATGCCCACAATCGGTAGGATTGGACCAAATATCTCTTCCTGCATCAACGACAT
The DNA here is from genome assembly GCA_903908015.1 of uncultured Bacteroidota bacterium. GTDB lineage: Bacteria > Bacteroidota > Bacteroidia > UBA7662 > UBA7662 > F1-60-MAGs140. The sequence continues at coordinate 7,190 of CAIVQI010000299.1, read as the reverse complement.
TCCGCGATGCACATGGGTGATGACGGTAGGCGGCATGCGCCGGGTTTGCGGTATGAGCGACCCACCCCATTCCACACGAGCGCCGGCTGCCACAGACGACGCCACGAGCGCTTGCATACGTTGGGCATGATGTTCGCTCACCATAGCACAAAAGTGATCGCCCGAGGCATCAACGGAACCGAATTCTTCTGATGCCGTTCGAAGCGCATCCAACAGCGCGGGCAACATGCGGTGGTTCACCAAAACATAGTCAGGTGCAATGCAGGTTTGTCCGCCGTTGAGCCACTTGCCCCAAACCAGCTTTCTTGCGGTGTCTGCCAGGTCTGCCGACTCGTCTACATAAGCCGGACTTTTGCCCCCGAGTTCGAGGGTCACACTGCTCAGGTGTCTGCTTGCAGCCTCCATGACCAATTTACCTACCCGCGTACTGCCGGTAAAAAATATGTGATCGAACGGCAATTCCAGCAGGGCGCGTGCGGTATCAGCATCACCTTCTATTACTTTGGCCACTTCCGGAGGAAGACAAGAAGCCACCAGCTGGGCAATGACAGCAGCGGTATGGGGCGCCAGTTCGGAGGGTTTTAATAATACGGTATTCCCAGCGGCGAGGGCCGTGGCAAGGGGGATAGCACTGAGGTTGAAGGGATAATTCCAGGGCGCAAGAATAAGGCATGTGCCCCGTGGTTCGGTTTGAACCCAACTCTGACCCAACAGAGTCGTGATGCTCGAAGAGACCCTCCTGGGCCGCATCCATCGTTTCAAATGGCGCTTTTGGTGCTTGATCTCGGTGTAGAATGGAGCCAATTCGGTGAGTACCACCTCGGTTTCAGGCTTTTGGAAGTCGGCCTTCATCGCTTCTATGATCTGAGGCTCATGTTTCACCACTGCCTGATGCAAGAGTTCCAGCCGTCTCAATCGGTCGTCCAGGCTGTCACTGCGCTGTACAATCGACTGTCGCTTTAGGGCCTCAAAAGCAATTTGGATGGAATCTGATGGGTACTTTTTGTGCTCCATTTAATGGGAAGTTGGTTCCTGTTCCTGCATGAGGTATGCTTTAATGAACGGATCGAGGTCACCGTCCAACACATCCTGTACGGATGAAGTCTCGTAGTCGGTCCGCACATCCTTGATGAGCTTGTAGGGGTATAAAACATAGGATCTGATTTGCGAACCCCATTCAATTTTTTTCTTTCCGGCTTCCAGTGCATCGCGCGCCTCATTGCGTTTGCGCAATTCCAGTTCGTAGAGTTGCGACTTCAGCATATTCATGGCGCGTTCGCGGTTGGCCGATTGAGAACGCTCCACCTGGCAAACCACCACGATGCCTGTTGGTTTGTGGGTGAGTTGCACCTTGGTTTCGACCTTGTTGACGTTTTGTCCGCCCGCACCGCCCGATCGTGAGGTTTGAATTTCGATGTCGGCTGGACTAATCTCAATCTGTATGCTGTCGTCGACCAGGGGGTAGGCATACACCGAAGCGAAAGAGGTGTGGCGGCGTGCATTGGAATCGAACGGGGAGATCCGCACCAACCGATGCACACCGCTCTCACTTTTGAGGAAACCATAAGCGAAATCCCCCAGGAATTCAAGAGTAACCGATTTGATGCCTGCTTCTTCGCCTACCAATATATCCACTTCACGAACCGTATATCCTTTTTTTTCACCCCACATCTGGTACATGCGCATCAACATGGCCGCCCAATCCTGGCTTTCGGTGCCGCCTGCCCCCGAGTTGATGGTCACCACCGCACTCAGTGCGTCTTCCTCGAGACGCAGCATATTTCTGAATTCTAAATCCTCGAGCAGCTGCAATACCTGTTTGTGGTGCCCCTCCAAATCATCGTCGCTGAGTTCGCCCGATTGAGCAAATTCCCAGTAGATTTTTAGCTCGTCCACAGCGTTGGCCACCTCCTCCCAGGACCGAACCCATTCCTTCGGAATTTTGATCGACCGCAGCCACTTTTCAGCTTCTTCGGGATTGTCCCAAAATCCGGGTGCAGTGGAACGGGTCTCTACATCACGAATTCGGGCTATTTTAGCATCGAGGTCAAAGAAACCTCCTCAGCGCGTTTATTCTCGCGCTTACATCATCAAGATGTTCTTTTCTCATAATGGGCGAAAATAAGGATTAAAATGCTTCCATTATTTTTTCGGCATCCATACGTCCCTGAAATGACGTAAAAGGGGTGGGCTTCGAAATAGACTGATGCACAGCAAGTCAAAGCGAACCTCTGGGGTCAGGCCATACTGATGCAAATATGCCGAGGCCGCTTTGGTCAGGTTGCGAAACTGTCCACGGGTAAGGTATTGAACAGGGTCAGGCTCAATTCCTAAGTACACCGTCTTGACCTCAACCACCACCATCATTTCACCATCAAATGCGATGATGTCGATTTCGAGTTGGCCAAAACGAAAATTCCGCTCTCGGATTTCATAGTTCAATCCACAAAGATAATCTACTGCCAGATCTTCGCCTTTTCGGCCGGTCTGCTGCTTGTTGTTGCGTATATTTGTCATGTTTTTCGACTAAAATAATGCGTATGTTGCCCAGGATCGATCCGACCCAAACAATTGCTTGGAAACAATTAACACAACACGCAGAACGACTTAAAACAGAAAGGATTGAATCACTTTTCGACTCAACTGCGCGTCGTGCGCGTCAGTTTTCGGCGCGTGTGGGCGACATCCACTTCGACTATTCAAAAAATTTATTGGATGAAGAGGCCCGCGCTGCACTCTTTGATTTAGTTGATCATTGCCAACTCAGTCAGGCTATTGCGTCGATGCGTGCAGGTGAGGCCATCAACGACACCGAGCAGCGGGCGGTACTGCACACAGCGCTGCGCATTCCAAAGCATGAAGTGCCCACGGATGTGGCGGCACGCGAGCGGCACGAGAACATTCATCAAGTGTTGGGACGCATGCAGGATTTTAGTGAACGCCTGCGTTCGGGCCAATGGAAAGGCTACACGGGTAAATCCATGACCGATGTGGTAAACATCGGGATCGGGGGTTCCGACTTAGGCCCACTCATGGCTTGCGAGGCCTTGTCGCCCTATGCAGGCCCCATTCGGCTACATTTTGTTTCCAATATCGATGGTGCCCATCTGTCCCGTACACTGGGCCGACTAAATCCGGAGACCACTTTTTTCCTGGTGGCCTCCAAGACATTTACGACCCAGGAAACCATGACCAATGCGCACAGTGCCCGAAAATGGTTGTTGGAAGCTGCGCATGATCAAGCCCATGTGGCCCTTCATTTTGCTGCATTATCCACACAAAGTGATTTGGTGGAGGCTTTTGGCATACCAGAATCACAAATGTTTGCCTTTTGGGATTGGGTCGGAGGCCGTTTCAGTTTATGGTCGGCCATTGGTTTAAGTGTGTGCATCGCTGTCGGATTCAATCGCTTTATGGAGATGCTACAAGGGGCCTATGCCATCGACCAGCATTTCTATCACGCGCCACCTTCTGAGAATGTGCCTGTCCTTATGGCCTTACTTGGGATTTGGAATACCAATTTTTTGGGATGTGCAACGGAAGCGGTTTTGCCCTACGACCAGTGTTTGAGTCGTTTTCCGGCCTATTTGCAGCAAGCGGTGATGGAAAGCAACGGTAAATACCTGAACCGATCAGGCGCTCCGATCAGTTATGCCACAAGTCCTGTGGTATGGGGGGAGCCCGGGACGAACGGACAGCATGCATTTTACCAACTTATCCACCAAGGAACCCAGGTAGTGCCTTGCGATTTTATTTTACCGGCTCGAAGCCAGTACCCATTGGGCGACCATCACCCTAAACTGGTGTCGCATTGCTTCGCCCAATCGCAGGCCCTTATGCGGGGTAAGCCAACCGATGTGGCCTTAGGTGAATTGATCGACGCTGGTATGGCGCCTGATCGGGCACATTCATTGGCACCTTACAGAACATTCCCGGGTAATCGACCATCCAATACCATCATCTTTCCGATACTTGATCCATATCACCTGGGGGCCCTGGTAGCCCTGTATGAACATAAAATTTTTGTACAGGGGGTGATCTGGAATATTTTTAGTTTTGATCAATGGGGTGTAGAGCTGGGAAAGCAGTTGGCTGGCCATATTTTGAAGGATTTGACCAGTGGGGTGGCGTCGGACCAACAAGACCCCTCTACGGCCGAACTGTTGCGCATTTATAGTCAGTTTCAAGTCAATTCAGATAGCCGATGAGCGCTCATTTTAACAGAAGCCAAGCACAGACTGAGGCCGAGCCCTTGCCCCATTTTTGGCGGTTTCAGCCCCAGTATTTTCATAAAATATGGGGTGGGGACCGACTTCGGGTATTATTGAATAAGGATACGGGCGTGGTTAATCCTTGTGGTGAAAGTTGGGAATTGTCGGATGTTCCTTCTGGCCCATCGAAGGTGGTTGACGGCCCTTTCAAAGGAATGAGTCTAACTGAAGTACTGAAGCGATTTGGGAAGCAGATTATGGGCCACGGATGGGATGAGGGATCGGCTTCAAACAATCGGTTCCCTTTGCTCATCAAGTTTTTGGATGCACGGGATGATTTGTCGGTTCAGGTGCATCCCAACGACGAACTGGCATTTCAGCGTCATGGATGTCCGGGCAAAACTGAAATGTGGTATGTATTGGATGCCGAGCCCGGCGCTACGCTGATCACCGGTTTTAATGGCCCAATGGATGCGGAAACCTATACACGGATGTTGCAGGCAGGACGCATTCTAGAGGTCTTGAATCGGGAGCCGGTGGCGGCAGGGGATGTTTTTTTCATCCCGGCAGGCCGTATTCATACCATTGGCCGGGGGATTGTTCTGGCAGAAATACAGCAAAGTAGCGATATCACTTACCGCTTATATGATTTCGATCGGGTCGATGAGCAGGGACAAAGACGAGAACTTCACACGGAGGAAGCGCTTGCTGCACTCGATTTTCATCCATACACGAGCTACCGAACCCCATACTCAAGAATTAGCAATACGCCGATAGAACTGGTTCATTGTGATTATTTCCGCACATTTTTGTTAGAACTTACCCAGCCATTGGTGCGCACGGGTGCAGATCATAGGGGCTTTAGAATTTATATGGTGGTCAAAGGCTCTGGTTGTATCAAGTCAAGCCAAGAATTGGTGGGATTGAGTCTGGGCGATACAGTCTTGGTTTCAGCACAGGCTTCAGAATTAGAGGTTCGTCCGGATGCCGGTGGCATGACCCTGCTGGAAACCGGACTGCCCGCAACTGATCGTGTTGGGGCATGACCGAGCCAATTCCCACTCAGGTTTTTGTTCATTCTTTAGGCAGAATGCCATACCAAATGGCATGGGATCTGCAGGAGGATTGGTTGGCAAGAGCCACCAAACGCAAACACGAAGCCAGACAACAGATGCAAGCACCCGATCCACCGATTGTGCAGCATCTGCTCCTGGTGGAACATCCCCCTGTATTTACGTTAGGTAAAAGTGGAAAAGAGGATCATTTGTTGCTCAACGAGCTGCAGCGGGCAGAGGCTGGTGTGGAGTGGGTGCATACCAATCGGGGGGGAGACATCACCTACCACGGACCCGGACAACTTGTAGTGTATCCACTGCTTGATCTCGAGGCGCTTCGACCAGATATCCATTGGTATATGCGATCACTCGAAGAAACTGTGATCCGTACACTGGCCCATTGGCACATTTTGGGTGAACGCTATCCTGGATACACAGGCGTTTGGTTGGATGCCAACATTCCGCACAAGGCCCGAAAAATCTGTGCCATGGGTGTGCGCACAAGCCGGTGGCTGACCCTACACGGACTAGCCTTAAACGTGGCCACTGAGCTTAGTTTTTTTGATGGCATTGTACCCTGTGGGATTCGCAGCCACGGCGTCTGTAGTATGGAGGGCGAGCTTCAATCAGCACCACCAATGGCAGAAGTGGCTGAGGTCTTTCTTGCCGAATTTGCCTGTGTTTTTCATTGTCAGGTGATTGGCGTTCATGCATCCGTACATTCTTTTCCGGATCTTCCTGTTGGTTCCGTGGCGCCGTTGCCGGTTGTGTAAACCCACGTTGCGCCGATGAATTAGGGATTCTTTGCGGCAAACCTTCCATCATGTTGTTTTCAGTCCTGGAGGCAAAATTCCCATCACTTTGTGTTCAGTCCCGTTCGAAGTACATCATTGACCAAACGCAAATTGAATGATGTTGGCCCCCATTTGAAGGGCTTTTTTTCGGATTTCCTCCGGGTCGTTGTGTACTTCCGGGTCCTCCCACCCGTTGCCCAAATCGCATTCATAAGAATAAAAGATGACCAGACGTCCTTTATAGAAAATTCCAAAGCCCTGCGCCGGTTTTCCATCGTGCTCATGAATTTTGGGCAGTCCACCCGGGAATGTAAAGCGCTGCCTGTAAATGGGATGTTGAAATGGCAATTCTACCCACTCAGACTCTGGGAATATCTTCTTTACTTCTGTGCGTACGAAAGGGTCCATGCCGTAGTTGTCATCTATGTGCAGAAATCCTCCGCCTGTGAGGTAAGCCCGTAGATTACGCACCTCTTCTGGGGCAAAAACAACATTGCCATGACCAGTCATGTGTACCAATGGATAGCGAAAGATATCCGTGCTTCCCGCTTCGACGGTAGCTTCGGGGAGTTGCAGATTGGTGCCGATATGCTCGTTTGCAAATCGCGTCAGATTCCTGAGTGATGTGGCATTGGCATACCAATCGCCTCCTCCGCGGTATTTCAATCGCGCCAATCGCGTGTCGCCGCTTTGTGCCCATAGCGGAGTAGTGGCGGCAGTGATCCAGCAGAGACTTATGGCGATTAAAAAGCGGGATATCATAGCGGCGTACCGATGGGTGTGTGGAAGTGCTTTCATGCGTTCTAGAAGATAAAATTACTGATGTTCATGGAACTGCTGATTCTGGCGTATGTGTGACACGGCAACCAGAGCCGCAGTTTCGGTTCTTAAGCGAAGATCACCCAAAGATACGCTGATGCCGTTTTTTTGGGATATCTGTGTCACTTCTTGTTCAGAAAAATCGCCCTCTGGGCCGATACAAAGGGTGATCTTTGGCAAAAGTTGAAGCTGGCCAATGAACTTCTTAGGAAGATTATGGCAATGTGCCAGGAGAATTTGGGAGTGGGCCTGCTGAAGAAATTTCCTTAGCTCAAGGGCATGGTTGAGGATAGGAAGATGGGCCGACAATG
>CAIVQI010000298.1 GCA_903908015.1 uncultured Bacteroidota bacterium | reverse complement strand
TTGAGCGAACGAATGTAAGCCTCCTTCTTGTTGTATTGATTTTCTACAATTTCAAGGGCCTTGCGGGCCTGTCCGAGTTGAATGGAGTTTTTGGTTTCATCCAGTAGAGCGGCAATGTCGTTGGCCATATGAGCTGCTGTTTCTGGATCGGTATCCAAAACTGAAATTTCCACCGACATATATTCCGTGCGGCGGAATTTGATGTTGTTTTCGAAGCGCTTATAAAGTTTGGTTTGGCGAAATGGATCATCAGGCTTTATTTCATAATGGTCCATCAGCTTATATTTTTCAATGATCCGACGGCGAATCAAATCAGAGTTCAGCAATTGCAGCAGTTGCTCAGCCTCTTCTTCTTCGCCAAACGCCAGAGGATCGCTTCGGTCGTAGGCATTTTCGCTCAGCAACGCTTTAGAAATCGAGTTGGTGGTGGCCGGATAAAGTATGACGGTCGATTTATAGAGCGGTTTGATGAAGGCGGGTCCTGAGAACAAGATAGAAGCCAAGGCGGCGGTCAACCCCGTAACGATCAGGAGCTTGCGCCAACGCATCAAGTACGTCCACATGCCCTGGCTCGAGAAGGCATCATTCGATGGGGTTAATTCGGTCATTCTTGTGTGGGTGAGTTTGGAGAATCATGTGAAGGCCATGCGCCGCAAAAATAGTCAATTGTTGGTTTTTTGACCGTTATAAAGCATGCTTGGCCAGTGCCGGGGATACCATCCGTCGGCTGTGAGCAAGATGATGGGCCATAGAGCCATAAGCCCAACCCTCAAAGCGAGTGGGGTTGATTGGTTTGCGGTTGATGCCGTGGCAATGAAAATGATCAGGGTGACACAGGCGATCCACCAGCGTTGGCCAACGATGGCCGGCGAAAATTGTTGTATGCATACACGGCCCTGACCCACACACAAAACCAACTGGGTGATTAATGTAGCCTGTGCTGCTCCGAGTCCACCCGATATGGGAATGAGCCAGAGATTTAGGCCCAGGTTAACCAACAGTGCTGCTATGGCAAGTTGGTTTAGGGTTTTAAGTTGACCCGCAGCAGTGAGTAAGGTTCCCCACACATAACTCAGGGAGATGGGAATGCAGCAAAGTCCAATCCAAAAAAGGATATTTGTTTGGGCATCCGATTGGTGTTTGTACAGGCTGGCCATGATCTCATGCCTAAAGGCCATTAATCCCCAGGAAAGGCACAGCCCGATAGCCAGCATGAGGTAGCTTGCCGACCGGATCCATTCCGTTTTGAGTGTGTGTTTCGATAAATGATGGGCGAATTGGGGCAGGAGAATGCCACTCAACAGTACGGGAATCATGTTTGTGGCGTCGAGCAAACGGTATGAAGAGGCGTATAGTCCAGCTTGCAGTTCTGGTTCTGCATGAAGGGCTCGGATCATGACCAAATCTATCCGGGTATAAAATCCTGCGAGAAGTCCCAACAGGGCAAATGGGAAGATTTGCTTTAAAAGCGACTTTTGTTCTACCCAAGAGATGCTGGGCCGTAGTCTGGTATTTTTCCCCAACATAAATCCCATGAGTAGGGTAGGCACCAATGTAGCCAGCAATTGAATCCATATGAACGCTGTAATTGGTTGCTGTCCACCATAACTCCAGCCCAACCAGATCAAGGGGAATGCTGCAGCAGTCATCAGCCATTTATCAAGAATACCCATCCAGCCCTCTCGTTTAAAGCGCATCTGACCGGATAAAATCGATCGCAGCAATAGGTTGAATGCGTGCAAACCCTGTTGAACCCCCAAAAGGAGAAGCCAGTAGATCGATTGAGGGGGGTAATCCAAGAAAAACCCAATGCCCAGTGTACCCAGCATATAAACGATCCAAAGAATGGCTTTTAGTCCCACTATTGAAGGGAGATTCTTGAGTGAAGGATCGCCTTCGCTGGCGATGGTTCGGGTGTTGAACTGGGATAAGCCTGCATCGAGGACGGCACTGAGCATAAGCGATAAGCTGAGCAGGGTGTAGTAGGAGCCATAGGCGACCGGACCGAGTTGGTTTTGTAGGCCACGATCGATCAGCAGAATCCAAATTGGCTTCACCAACAGGTTCAACAGAACTATATAGCTCCCGTTTGTGAGCAATAGACGGCGCATCCGAACAAAACTGCAAAATAGCACGAATTATTGCGGAAATTTGCCTCATGTTTCGGGGTGAACGCGGTCTCTTTTTAGCATCGTGGTGCTTGAGCGGTGTACTTCGCTTGTTGTTCCCGCGTCCACCAAAAAGGCCCAAACGAATATTGATCATTCGACTCGACGAAATTGGGGATATGATCACCACGCTGCCTGTGTTCGCGCGTCTCAAAACAGCGTATCCCGAGGCAGAAATAACGTTGTGGTGTCGCCCCTCTGTGGCGCCCATGATGCTGTCCTCTTCCCACATACAAAAAATAATCAGCGAAAGAAAGGAATTAAGGGGTCGATATGATGTGCTTGTGGATTTGAGAGGCACATACCAAAGCTTATATTTTGCATTCAAGCATCCCGCCTTTCGGGTCGACCGGGGTTCGCATCGGTTTATCAATCGGCTAAAGCGCCGTAATCAGCCACATGAAGTGCACATCAATCAAATGATCATTGCCCCTTTGTTGAAGCGGGCTGGCCAAAACCTCACCCCTTTCCATGCCCCAAGTCTTGAGGTGACCGCCAGAAACCAGGAAAGCGCTACCCTATTTTTACAAAGGCATGCCATAGAACGCTTTATCGTGATACACACCGGTGCGCGGTGGGTATATCGCCGATGGGCCATTGATAAATGGGCAGAACTTGCTGTGGTGATGCGCCAGCGCCACGGATGCGAAATTGTTTTCGCGGGTGGTCCCGATGATGTAGCCGATATCCGAAAGGTCATGAGGATACTGCCTTTTGAAGCCTACAGTTGGGCCGGGCAATCTTCACTATTGGATTATGCCGCCTTGGTTTCGCGTGCCGTGTGTATGATCGGGAATGAAAGTGGCCCGATGCACATCGCTGCAGCCATGGATGTGCCTGTGATTGCTCTATTTGGTCCGGGAATCCCATCTGTCTTTGCTCCATACGGACCTAAGGCGCAGTACATACATCATAAATTGCCCTGCAATCCTTGCGCCCAAAAAATTTGTGTATTGCCCAACAATCCCTGCATGAATCGAATAAGCGTTCAGGATGTATTGCGACTTGTGCAAAACATCGACGGGGTGGTAATGGAATAAATCAGTTAGTTTTACATCATAATTCGCACGATTATGTTGAAAAAGTGTATTCTTTTGGTGGGATTGATGGCTTCATTCAGCATGAGGCCTGCACGATCCCAAAATGATGTGGTTTTGTCGCTCGCTGCTGGGCGAGAAGACGCTGAAAAGTTGATGAACGCGTACTTGGGGCCGTTTGGACAAGCATTTTCGCTCGGACTCGCCCAGAATTGGAACCAAACGGCTAAGCCATTGAAGTTTTTGAGGGTTAATGTGCAAGCTGGACTTAGTCTGGTGGCCATTCCGGGAGAGGATCAATACTTCAACCCAGAGAATTTAGGGCTCAGCAGTCTTCGTCCACTCGATTCACGGGCCACGACACTCGCCGGTCCAACCAATGTGAATGCAGGTTATGTCGTGCAGGTCTCTGATCCCCTCAATCCAGGCAGCACGCTGGTAGTGGACACGCTCAATGGGTTAACGCCGGGCTTGGGTTTGGGTCGTGTGCCAGCCCCATATGTACAGCTGAATTTAGGACTTCCAAAGGGCACGGAGTTGACGATTCGACTGCTTCCACGGTCGGATTTATCGGGTTTAGCGGGCGACATCAGCGCTTTGCCAGAACAGCTGCGTGATAATGGTCACCTAACCTTTTGGGGTATTGGCATCAAGCACAGCTTGTCGCAGTACCTCCCCAGGCTTCTGAAGGTTGTTCCGGTCGATCTCAGCGCGTATGCCAACCATAGTGTGATTGAATACAGGCAAGGCCTGCGGATAGACGGCCCAACAGCGGCTGATTATCCCAGGGGTGTAAATGGGGTGATCACCAGCTATCGGTATGGGGGTGGACAATCACCAGCGGATGTGACGACCCAACAATTGGTTTTAGGCAGCAGTGCCAGCAGTGCGGGTCTGATTCTTTCCAAGAAAATGGCTTTTTTGACGCCTTATGCGCGGGTAGGACTTATCCGCAGTCATTTTTCAGTGGCAGCGGAAGGGCAATACGACGTTCCTACCGCCTTGGTTGTGAATAGTCAAAGTCAGGGCACCCTCATTCAGGAGTACAGCAACCTCACCAAGCCAGTGGAAATCAAAACAGAGGTCGACAACCTCTACAATTATGGCTTCGGTCTGCGGATGAAATTACTGGTCATATCGGCCCATGCAGAAGTGGTTCAAATGGGCCGATGGACTTCCTACAACGCGGGACTATCGGTAGGGTTCTGATTGTCCCAGCTGCCTTGAGCATGTTTTTTGGTGAGGGCATCCCACAATCCTGCCAAAAGAGCCAGATTCATCCAGAGAAAATGCCTGAGGTATCGGATGAGAGACACATGAACCCCCCATCTGGATAGAATCAGGTCGAGCCACGACAACAACAGCAGTAGTCCGGCGCTGGCACCCCACCAAAGCTTGATGTTTGTTTCAGGAGAAGAAATGACGCACAGGGTCAGAAGGACCACAAGTAGCGGGCTAATCCATCTTAGGCCTTTGTGTGACCAAAACAACCATGCGATGCGCCATCCACGTTTGCCCATCCACAAGCCTCTAAAATGCCATAGGTTTTGAAAATTACCCCGTCCAATTCTTCTTTTTCGTCTGAATTGTACGCTGCTTCTGGTCGACAATCGCAAAAGAACGTTAGATTTTGCTGCAAAAATGGTTTGGAAGCCTTGCGCGAGTAAATCGGAGAAGGTGTAAAAGTCGTCTACCACAAATCCGCTAGGAACAGGACGAAAAAGTTCCTTCCGAAGGGCATAAGCGGCACCAAATCCGCCGATAACTGCACCGAATGTGCTTTCCCCTTCTTTTAAGGTCATTTCCCCGCGGGTGTAGGCGAGTTCTTGTGCGCCTACATCGCCACCGGGCTCCAAAACAACTTCGGCATGTGCCTGCACTGCGCCCACCTGAGGATTGGAAAAGGGCAACATCAATTCGGCCAATGTGAACTCGGTGAATAGGGCATCTGCGTCCGTCACCACGATCACTTGTCCGCCAGCTAAGCGGGCCAACGCATTGATGATGTTTGGCTTGCCCGTTCGTTGATCGAATCGCTTCCATTTGAGCCCAGGGAAAGCGGTGGAAAGCCGACCTAAAATCGAATCAGTATTGTCGCTGGAGGCATCCGAGCCCACCCAAACTTCAATCTTGTGTTTGGGGTATCGGCACCGAAAAATGGAACGAATCTTTTCCTCGAGCACATGTTCTTCATTGTGTGCTGCCATGAGTACACTCACTGTGGGAAATTCCTCTAATGGTTCAAATTCGGGTAGCGAACGTTTCGCTGCGCGTTTCATCAACCAGGGAAACAGCAGATAAGTGTATGCAATGAGCAGGAGACAAAACAAGGCGGTGGCCGTGCACATCATCATAGGCTGCGCAAATGTCGGTAAAAATTGCTGAGCTTGTGGGTCAGGTCCTGCGCTCCGTAATGGGTGGATATAAAGTGCTGGCCTTCCTCACCCAATTGCTGCGCCAGTTGGGGATGTTCCCTCAGGCGCCGACACTGATGTGCACATTCCTCGGCATTTTCTGCCCTCAGGTAATGCACATCCGCCAGTACATCTAAACCTTGAACACCTTTCGCAGTGCTGATGACCGGCAATCCTAAAGCGAGTGCTTCAAGTATTTTTATCCGAATGCCACTGCCACTAAGCAAGGGCACCACCACAACAGGATGGGCCAACAGAAAGGTCGTCGCATCGGGCACCTCCCCATGCATGAGGACCCCTCCAATTTTTTTTCGCATGAGTGCTTCCGGAAAGTTCTTTCCAGCAATATGCAGCTGCATATCCGGATATTTTTGGCGCAACACAGGCCACCAGGATTCGAGAAGATAATCAACGGCCTCAATATTGGGCTGCCAATCGAGACTCCCTAAAAAGGACAGGTGTTTTAACCGTTCGCGGGGTATAGGGTCGGCCTTGGGACGTGCCAATGCGACACTACCTAAAACCTCGATGGGCTTGGTGGTGCGTGGCTCAAAATATTGTGCGGTAGCCCGACTGATCGCCAAAATGCCATCGACAGATTGAGCGAGTCGAAGTTCAAATGCAGCCAATCGACCCGATTGGCTCATCAAATAGGCTTTTTTGAGTGGGTTTTTGGTACGGGTAGCCAGTTCAGACCAAATATCATGTTCAATGTTATGAGTTCTAAAAACAATGGCTGCATCCGAATATTCGCGAATCAACGGCAGCCATCCCCCGAGAAATGGTCCCTCAAACTGGATGATGTCGTATGATTCTTCGCAAAGTAACTGACGAAGTTCACGTCCTACCGTGGCATGCATAAACCTGATGCTGTGGTACGGTTCATTGGAGCAAAGCCAATTTGCTGCCATGGCAGATGGAACAAGTGCCGTGTTGAGGTCAAACGTCCTGATGCGATAGCGTTGGGTAAACCGCTCTGGAAGAGTGTGTACAGGCACATGGTTTCGGCTGGCATTGGGTGCAAAAAGACGGACGGAAGCAGGTATTTGTTCTTGAACATCCATCATGGCCTGGATGGCCAGGCTTCCACCATCATGTGGGGGGAAAGGGATTCGGTTTGTGATAAGCAGGATTCTGAGCACAGGTG
>CAIVQI010000297.1 GCA_903908015.1 uncultured Bacteroidota bacterium | reverse complement strand
CTTGAGCCCCACCTCAGTCGAGCCCAATTGAAATGGTTTATACGTTTCGGCATTGAGCGCAACCGCCCGATCTTCTCCTACGGGAGGCAATTGATAGGGATCACCCACAAGAATTAGCTTGTTGTTGACTGGTGCCTCGAACACATGACGAATCAGATCAGACAGCACCCCATCCGAACGAAATGCGCCGTCGCTTTGGGGCTGTCGGCCGAGCATAGAGGCTTCATCGACCACGAACAACGACGGCTGCAAATGATCATACTCTTTAAGCTCAAAACGCAATTCTTTGATGTTTCCTTTTGCATCTTTCACCTCATCCAGCTTATAGATGTGGCTGTGGATGGTGGCCGCCACACGAGCTGCACGTCGGGCCAAAACCTTCGCTGCCCGCCCTGTTGGTGCCAAGAGAATTGCTTTCCGTCCCGCTTTTTTTAATCCATCCACCAAGCCCTTCATCAAACTGGTTTTTCCCGTACCCGCTGCCCCTTGAACAATCAAGATCCGATGATCGTCATTTTCCAAAAATTCGGCGATTTTTTTGAGCGCCTCCAACTGCTCCTCGTCCGGCACATCACTGAGCGCCAGGGTCATTCGTTGAACCCATCGATCTACAGCACCCCATTCACCTGCGGTGTCTTCTATTTTTGTAGTGTCCGGAACGTCACTCTTTGTAGCTTCAGGAACGTCACTCTTTGTAGCTTCAGGCGCGCATTTCAATGACTCCTCCTTTTCAATGCGCCCATGATTGTCCCCCATACCCTTCAGATATTCAGCGAGCTGCGACTGCAATTCGTCGAAAGTTGAATGTCCGGTTGAATCTGTTGGGTTGCTCATCGTCGGATGTCGGCCACAAGTCCTCAAATTTTGGGGGTCAGGGGGCAAGTTCTGCAAAAATAAGGTACTTTTGCGGCGTAAAATAGGCTTATGGATGCACTCCTCCTGATCACATTTGTGCTTGGCTACTTAGCCATCGTATTCGAGCACCCGCTCAAGATCAACAAAACGGCGCCGGCGCTGCTCACAGCCGTTATTTGCTGGAGCATTTTCATCTTGTTGCCTCCTTCTGCTGACTTCTACAGCAACGTGCATTGGACGCAATTTATCGACAGCCTCCGCCTCCAGCAAATTGATTTGAGCGTGTTCTCCACAGAGCAACTCTTTCAAAAATTTGTTTCCGCTGAATTGGCACACCACCTCAGCAAGACCGCTGAAATCTTGTTTTTCTTGTTGGGCGCCATGACCATCGTTGAATTGGTCGATGCCCATCAGGGTTTTAAAGTCATCACCAACCGAATACGTACTAAAGACGCCTCCTCCCTGCTGATCATCATTAGTGTTGTTACATTTTTTCTGTCCTCCGTTCTGGATAACCTAACGACAGCTATTGTCATGGTGAGCCTTCTTCGAAAGCTGGTGCATGATTCGCAACAAAGAAAATTATTTGCGGGAATGGTGATTATTGCCGCCAATGCAGGGGGTGCATGGTCGCCCATTGGCGACGTGACCACGACCATGCTCTGGATTGGTGGACAAATTACTGCCGGGCACATCATGAAGTCCACCTTCCTTGCTTCCATTGTTTGCTTAGTTGTGCCTTTAGCCGTCATGGCAACGCAGCTAAAAGGTTCTGTAACCCGTGCTGCCTACGACTATGATGCAGCGGATGATGCAGAAGTGGTCAAAGGCAGTCGCATTATGCTCTTCTTGGGCGTTGGAGCCCTCATATTCGTCCCCATCTTTAAAAGCGTCACCCACCTACCGCCATATTTGGGTATTTTATTGGGCCTGGCCGTTCTTTGGGTCGCATCGGAATGGATTCACATTGATAAAGATGAAGAGGAAAAGAAGCCGTATTCGGCCATTCACGCACTGAGTAAAATTGACACCTCCAGCGTGTTGTTTTTCTTGGGCATTTTGTTGGCCATTTCAGCCTTGGAAAGTGCGCACATTCTCACCCATGTAGCCCAATGGCTCGACTCCACCTTGGGCAACATGAAGCTGATTGTGTTCATTATTGGCCTATTGTCAGCGGTGGTCGACAACGTTCCGCTTGTGGCCGCCAGTATGGGGATGTACGACATGTCTGTATACCCCACAGATCATTGGATGTGGGCCTTCATGGCGTATTGTGCGGGTACAGGTGGCAGCGCGCTCATCATTGGTTCTGCCGCGGGTGTGGCCGTGATGGGTATGGAGAAAATCGATTTTATGTGGTACGCCAAGAAGATTTCTTTATATGCCCTGATGGGTTATATCGCAGGAGCTGCTGTATACTTACTCACATACCAGTGGTTCGGCTGATCATCATTCAAAGTATCGCCCTCCTGCATCACCATGAAGATTGTTGAGGAACCACTACATGGCCTTCTCTTGATAGAGCCTAGGGTTTTCCATGACCCCAGGGGGCATTTCTTTGAGAGCTTCAACCGAATAGCCATGCACAACATCGGCATATTGGATGAATTTGTTCAGGACAACGAATCGCTCTCTTCCAAAGGCATACTCCGTGGTCTTCACTTCCAACGTCCACCATTCGCTCAGGGTAAATTGGTGCGCGTGGCCCAGGGGGTCAGTGCGTGACGTGGTGGTCGACCTGCGCCGTTCATCCTCCACTTTCGGGCAGCACTTTAGTGTTTCCCTCACGGGCGAAAACCACTTGATGCTTTGGATTCCACCAGGTTTTGCTCATGGATTTCTCACATTGAGCGACAACACTCTATTTCTGTATAAATGCACCGCCCCCTACCACCAAGCTTCAGAAGGTGGATTGGCATGGGACGACCCCAGTCT
>CAIVQI010000296.1 GCA_903908015.1 uncultured Bacteroidota bacterium | reverse complement strand
GTCGCCGTCGCGGCGGCCGCGGGGCGCAAAGCCGGAGTCGCCGTCGCGGCGGCCGCGGGGCGCAAAGCCGGAGTCGCCGTCGCGGCGGCCGCGGGGCGCAAAGCCGGAGTCGCCGTCTCGCGGCGGACGTGGCCTGTAATCGGAGTCTCCGTCGCGGCGGCCGCGGGGTTGGTAACCGGAGTCGCCGTCGCGGCGGCCGCGGGGCTGGTATCCTCCGTCAGACGTATCCCTCCTGCCCGTTGATTGGGGGTAAATCGAAGGAACGCATCTCTTTACCAGAACGGCCTCCGCCAGCCGAGGTTGAAGGTACTGAACCTGTGCTTGGCCGACCAGAATCACCAGAGGCAAACATCTGATCGAGCTCGCGTTGAATCCACTTACTTTTTTCATCGCCTGTACCTTCCTCCCAACGCTGCAGCTCCTTGCGCTTGCTCGCTATACGCGTCTTACGGTCAGGGCCGGCACCTGACGATTGACCGGCTGCCTTACGATTGCGTGGTCCACTGCCCGACTGTTCATGATCATCCATAATAATAACCTCAAAAGAGGCGCAAAGGTACGAATAATACCCCTTCGGCAGGCAAAAAGCTTCGCGGCACGCTAAATGTCGTTGTTACGAGGCGGAAGAAGCGCGGCATCCGATTGTACTAAGTTCTCGTTGGAGAGTGGAATTTGATTGTTTGGGTCATCAGCAATCACGGCGAGGTCCGACAATTTAGGAAGATCGGCCAAAGAGTTAACCCCAAGATATTCCAGGAAAAACTCGGAGGTACCGTATTGAATGGGCCTGCCGGGCGACAAGCTTCTGCCGGTGATTTCGATCAATCCTTTTTCAAGCAGTCGCTGCACCGCATACTCACAATTGACCCCACGAATGGCCTCAAGTTCGGGGCGACTAACAGGTTGTTTGTAGGCGATGATCGAGAGGGTTTCCAAAGCAGCAGCGGATAATTTCTTACGGTTGCGGTCGGCCACATCAAGCAGCAAAAGTGCGTGCTGGTCGGGGTGTGAGAAAAAAGCATAACCCCCAGCCACAGACCGCAGTTGGAGGCCCCCTACCCGTGCCGCCCACTCATCCACCAACCTTCCCATACCTTCTTCCACATCGGATACAGTAATTTCGGTTTGGTGATAACGTGATAATACATCGGCCATGTGAACCGCCGTGATGGGCCTTTCGGCAGCAAAGATGAGGGCTTCACAATCGGCCCTCCAGGATTCGGGTAATCGTTCCATCTTGAAGTGCGCCAAAACTATTACTTTTATCCCGTTTGACGTATCCCCAAACTCATTCTTTATGAAAAACCGTTGGAACTTCCTTTTGATGGTCGCCTCGGTGGCTGCCCTAACCCTGAGTGCTTGTAAACCTAAAACCGATGCCGTGAACGAAACTGAAACTGAATTTCAGGTCATGACCGAGCAATTTGCCGACATCCAGATTCTGCGCTACAGAATTCCGGGATGGGATTCCCTCACCCTGCAACAGAAGGAATTGGCATATTATCTGAGTCGGGCCGCCCTCGCTGGCCGGGATATGATCTGGGATCAAAACTATCGGTACAACCTATTGATCCGCAAGACGCTGGAAGAAATCGTGACCCATTACGAAGGAGCGCGTTCGGGCGACCAATGGGAGGCATTTATGACCTACACCAAACGGGTTTGGTTCAGCAATGGAATCCACCATCATTACAGTACACGCAAAATTGAACCGGGTTTCGATGCTACCTACCTCTCAGCATTGATGAAAGGCAGTCAGAAAGCATCATTTCCGAAAATCCAGGGGCGTGTGAACAATGCCCCCGAACTATTGGCCTTTTTAACACCCATTTTGTTTGATCCCGCAGTGGATGCCAAACGCGTGAATCAGGAATCAGGGGTGGATTTAGTTGTGTCGTCGGCTAACAATTTCTACCGCGATGTGACGCAAGCCGAGGTGGAGGACTTCTATGCATCTTCGAGAAAAACAAGCGAGGCTAGGCCGGTTTGGCACGGTTTGAACAGCCGATTGGTCAAAGAACAAGGGAGAATCACAGAAAAGGTATGGAAGTCGGGTGGACTGTACGGTTCCGCGATCGATTCAGTGTTGTTTTGGCTTGAAAAAGCAAGGGCCGTGGCTGAGAACCCCGCTCAGGGCAAGGCACTTTCGTTGTTGTGCACCTATTATCGTACTGGTGATTTAAAGGTATGGGATGAATACAACATCGCCTGGTTGGCCGACACTTCCTCGGTGGTGGACGTGGTGAACGGATTTATTGAAGTGTATGGTGATCCATTGGGCATGCGTGCTTCGTATGAGTCGGTCGTCTCCATTCGAGATCCTGAAGCGACCCGTCGCATCAAGGCGATAGGCGACCAAGCCCAGTGGTTTGAGGACCACTGTCCGATTCTGCCCGAACACCGCAAGGCGGAGGTCACAGGCATTTCTGCTAAAGTCATCACGGTGGTGCAAGAAGGGGGCGATGCGAGCCCGTCGACGCCCATCGGCATTAACCTACCCAACTCCGATTGGATCCGCAAGGAGCATGGGAGCAAATCAGTTTCTTTGGGAAACATCGTGTATGCCTACGACGAGGTAGCGAGCAAGGGCAGTGCGATCAACGAATTCGCCTGGGATCAAGCCGAAATTGATCGAGCCAAGCAGTACGGGGCACTGGCAGGCGCCTTGCACACCGATTTACATGAGGTGATTGGACATGCCTCGGGTCAACTCAACCCAGGTATTGGTACGCCTAAGGAAACCCTCAAGCAATATGCGAGTACGCTCGAGGAGGCCCGCGCTGATTTGGTAGCACTGTATTTCATCATGGACCCCTATCTGATTGAATTGGGGGTTATGGAAAGCTTGGAAACGGGAAAGGCGGAATACGATGGCTACATCCGAAACGGCCTGATGCAGCAGTTGAGGCGGCTCGAGCCCAATGAGCATTTGGAAGAGTCGCACATGCGCAACCGCCAACTCATCGCGGCCTGGGCTTTTGAAAAAGGGGCCGCAGAGAAGGTTATAGAACGCAGGACGCGTAACGGAAAAACATTTTTTGTGGTGAACGACTATGACAAACTCCGGGTTTTGTTTGGTGAACTGCTTCGAGAGATTCAACGGATTAAGAGTGAAGGGGATTTTAAGGCGGGGGCTCAACTCGTGGAGCAATATGGTGTGAAGGTGGACCAGAAACTCGTTGAGGAGGTTCGTCAACGCTACGCCCGTTTGGGTAGTCGCGCCTATTCGGGCTTTATTCAACCCAAACTCGTGGCGGAATACGACAATCAAGGAAAAATTCGTGATGTGAAGGTGGAATATCCCAACGATTTCACTGAGCAGATGCTCGATTATGGACGAAACCACGCCCACTTACCCGTGGTCAATGATTGATGAATTGAGCGCTGTTGTCATGCCGGAAACGCTCCTGGGAGGGCTAAACAGATGAATACGTACTGGCGATTGGTGCAATTTGCCCGCCCGCTGCGGCGCTACATCCCGCAATACCTGTTTTTTTCAGTGGCCGGAATCTTCTTTGGGGTGGCCAATTTCACCCTTTTGATTCCCTTATTGAACCTGATTTTCGATACGGTTCCGGTGGCTGTGGCCGAGCATCCAGGTTCATTCCGCTTCGATGAAACCTATGTGAAAGCTTTGTTCTTCTACCATTTCTATGGTGTGATGGCCGATGGGGGCAAGATGGCGGCCTTGCGCTTCGTCTGCGCTACGGTCCTCACATCAGTCATTTTGTCCAACTGCTTCCGTTATTTGAGTCAACGTTTGCTCAATGGCCTGCGCACCATGGTTGTGCTCCGTCTTCGTCAGGCCTTATTTACCCAATTGAGCAGTCTGCATGTGCATTTTTACCATAAAGAGCGGGCAGGCAACCTGATTTCGGTGGTTTCTAACGATGTAACAGAAGTAGAACATTCCATTGTGAGTACTTTTCAAGTGGTTTTGCGTGAACCCCTGGTGCTGTTGGGCTATTTACTCCTGTTGCTGCGCATTTCGGTGGACCTCACTGTATTTGGACTTATTCTGTTGCCGGTGACGGGGGTGGTGATCGGAAGCATCACCCGTCGC
The DNA here is from genome assembly GCA_903908015.1 of uncultured Bacteroidota bacterium. Taxonomy (GTDB): domain Bacteria; phylum Bacteroidota; class Bacteroidia; order UBA7662; family UBA7662; genus F1-60-MAGs140. Next base: position 458 of record CAIVQI010000296.1, on the reverse strand, counting down.
CTTCGTCGCGAAGCTGGAGCCGGGCAAGAATTGTTGGGTCGCCTGATTTCCTCAACCCAAGAGGCCATCTCTGGCATCAGAATCATTAAAGCGTTCAACGCCCACGAGGCTGTTCGGGCCCGTTTTGATCGCGAAAACAGTGAATACCGCCAGGTACTTAAATCTATTTTTCACCGCAAAGAACTGGCTTCGCCGGTTTCTGAGGTTATGGGAATCGCGGCAGTGCTCGGCATCATTCTTTATGGGGGTTCTCTGGTGATCCGAGGCCAGGGCGACTTATCGGCCAGCGAATTTATCACTTATATTATCCTTTTCTCACAGCTGCTGCCGCCTGCGAAAGCGATGACCGCGGCGTTCACCAACATTCAGCGTGGACTGGCAGCAGCGGATCGGATTTTCGACTTATTGGACCGAACGGATGCCGTACAAGAGCGAAAGAATGTGCCGGTTGTGCCCAT
>CAIVQI010000295.1 GCA_903908015.1 uncultured Bacteroidota bacterium | reverse complement strand
TTCCTTTATACTGTTCAGCAAATGCAATACCCGCACCCAGTGGGATTTGTCCTCCTACAATGCCATGGCCACCGAAATTTTTGAATTGCCGGCTAAACATATGCATCGAGCCGCCTTTTCCTTTGGAGCATCCCGTGACTTTACCATACAACTCTGCCATTACCGACCCAGGTGATAGGCCACAGGCCAAAGCATGACCGTGGTCGCGGTAAGCCGTGATTACGGAGTCATCGCTGCGGATGACTGAATAGGTGCCTGCCACTACTGCTTCTTGTCCGATATACAAATGACAAAAGCCCTTGATTTTCTGCTGTCCATATAATTGAGCGCACTTCTCCTCGAAGCGACGAATCAATTGCATTTGTTCGTACCAACGCAGGTAGGTTTCTTTCGATATTTTTGTCCGCGGCATGCTGGCAACAATGATAAAAGGTGAAACAGGGCGCAAATATACATGGCTTTTCGATTTAAACGAATGAGAACCCCTTGAGTGGCATGAAATTGCAACAGTTAACGCTCGCCAACTTCAGGTTGACCGAACATGCCTCTTACGTGTTTGGGGCAAATCTCACGGCCATTACGGGTGCGAATGGAAAGGGCAAAACGAATCTCATCGACGCAATTCACTATTTATGCTTGGCCCGAAGTTATTTTCACGCACAAGATGAGCGTTTGTTGCGGTTTGGGGCGCCGTATTTGTCGGTAGAAGGACAGTTTGACCGGTCAGGACAAAAATTTAAGGTTCACGGCGCTTGGCGACCCGGCGAGAAGGGGTTTCGATGCGACGGAAAAGCGTATGACAGACTATCCGACCATGTTGGCCGCTTTCCGACCGTGATGATTGCCCCAGTCGACCTGAACCTGATCCACGAAGGTGGCGAGCAAAGGCGTAGACTCATGGACCTCACGCTTTCACAAGAGGACCCCAATTATCTAGTAGATTTGAGCCGCTACAACCGTTTGTTGCGCCAAAAACAAGTGGTTTTGCGTGAGTGGCAAGCTACGGGAAAGGGCGACGAGCATCTGTTGCGGGTGCTGACCGAACAAATGAATCCCTTGAATTTTAGCATTTCCCAACGTCGCAAAAAGTGGGTTGGGGATATGGCCGCTTTGCTTGTTAACCATTACCAGCATATTTCGGGGGGCCGTGAAGTGCCATCGCTCGAATACAAATCCGGTTGTCCGTTTGTATTGGAGACCGGACCTGATGCCCCTGGAGCAGGTAGCGCTGCGGTTCAAGAGAATTCCTACTCTGTTGGCACTATTTCGTATGGAACAGAAGAACATGGGGCTGCCCCAGGAAAGTCTGTATCGATCGTTTCGGCTGATTCGATAGATCTACCAAATTCAGAACAATGGCTTAAGCAAGAAAAAAACAGCGGTCGCTGTCTGTGGGGCATCCACCGCGACGACCTTTTGTTTCTCTTAGAAGGCCATCCCTTGAAGCCCCATGCATCGCAAGGCCAACAAAAAACATATGTCATTAGCCTTAAACTGGCGCAATCTGAGCTCATTCGAAAGGCTACCGGCACCCAACCCATACTCCTGCTCGACGATATTTTTGAAAAACTCGACGAACAGCGGGTGTCGGCCCTGCTCGAGCGGGTGTCGGTTGAGCCCGATCGGCAAGTATTTCTCACCCATACCGAAGCGGATCGGGTTCGTGCCTTTTTCGGCAGTAAAACCGATGTTGAATATATTGGAATGTAGATGAAGTCGATTCAAATCACATTCTCTATGTATCTCTGAGATGAATTGATATTGCATAGAAATTGCGTGGAATTTGCGTAGAAGGGGGTTTAATTGAGCTATATTTGCGCAACAATAAACAGAGATATATGCCAAGAGTGTTGATCACTGGGGCCGCAGGTTTTTTGGGCTCTCATCTTTCGGATCGATTTATTCGTGAGGGGTATAGGGTTGTGGGGATGGATAACCTGATCACGGGCGACTTACGCAACATTGCCCACCTCATGAAACTGGAGGAATTTGAGTTCTACCACCATGATGTGAGCAAGTTTGTGCATGTGGCTGGGCCGATCGATGAAATCCTTCATTTCGCCTCTCCTGCTAGTCCGATCGACTACCTGAAAATCCCCATTCAAACCCTGAAAGTGGGCTCATTGGGCACCCACAACCTACTTGGACTGGCTCGTGAGAAGAAGGCGCGTATTTTGGTGGCATCTACATCGGAAATCTATGGCGACCCCTTAGTGCATCCCCAGACAGAATCTTATTGGGG
>CAIVQI010000294.1 GCA_903908015.1 uncultured Bacteroidota bacterium | reverse complement strand
GAATTCCATTCTTAGCAGCCTTGTTCGTGCCGTCCCATCGAAAAACATTCCTGGCGTGAGTGTGGCCGTATAGAATAGCCGCAATGTTGTACCTTTGGATCGCCTCGTAAAATCCCTTCACATCGGCAGGGTCCCATTCCATCCCTTCCGCCTTCTTGTCCTCAACTGGCAATGGTAGAGCGTACCGAAGCATGTCCACATGGTGCGTGATAACCACCGGTTTACCAGAAGCACCCACCTTCTCCTTCAAATCACTCACCAGGAATTCCAAGCTCCCAAGTGGGCCATAACGACGCCTGCGGGTCACGCCCTCAACTTGTCCCACGACAATACCCAAGTTAATAAAGTGCACATTACCCCAATCCCAAGAATAATGAACCCTGTTCCTCGACAGATGCTTTACTCCGGGCCGCATCTTATTTCTCGCAATGATCCTCTGTATCGCAAGGCCATCTCCGCGTGGACTATCGTGATTTCCGTGGACTTCATACACTGGGAACTTAAGTTTGCCATCTTTACCCGTAAGCCCGTATGTATCAGCAAACGCAGCCCACTCGGTTTCCTGCATCTTCACATCCGCCTTGTCACCTGTATCAATGCAGTCTCCAGCGTGAATCACTCCCCGCGGTGTCAGGACTGTTCCACCTCCCGCCTTTTGGGGAATCTCGGTACCAGGCAGTTTATTCAACCAATCCACGAGCCGTGTGGTGACGATGGCGGAACGGTCGTCAAGCTTTTTGGTATCTTCCTTGTTTGCGAGAAAGTGTGTATCGCCAACCAGGAAAAACGACACGGGTTCATCTTTGGAATTTGGCTGTTCTCCCAACAAAAAATTTGGAATTGAAACAGCTCCTGCCGAGGCGACGGCAAACTGGCGGCGATTCATATTTCTGCTCGACATTAGCTGGCTCCTCTGATCAAAGCTACCGGATTATCAGTGATTTATTAGAAATCACCGGTTGTAATTTTGCCATCGTTTCGACCAGCCAAGTCCCGGAACGTTTGCACATTGATGGTACTCGGAATCAACCGGGTCGATCCATCCATATTGAGAAAAAGGCTTGAGTTTTGATGTGGTCCAAAGAAGCTGCCCGGACTGGCAGTAGGTGCATTGGGCCCGCTAGAGCGGCAATGTACTGTCACCTGAGTGATTGCCGGTCGAGCAGTAACCCCGACCTGTTGCCCCAACCTTACAGCCTGCTCGGTACTATAAACTGACGCGCCACCAGGTATGACACCGGCCCACCCATTAGGTGAGAACGCACTCATCCGCTCACCTACACCAATTGTGTTTGAAGTACCATCAGAGATATCAGCAATACGCACACCCTGGTTCCGGTGGAAGATACCGTTAAAAGGTTGTTGCTCATAGATCGCAGTGTATGCTGGTGCGTCGGAAGGGTTACCACCACCCAGGCAACCAACATAGCTTGTGGTGGCCAGGTTGGTAATCGCACCGGCAGAAGCTGGCATCGGGGTACCGCCATTTGCCGGGGCCATCCAGACGGAGGTACGAGCCGGCCCCGGGTCCGATGGGCAACGGTAGATATTTACAGTTGTACTGCGAGCCGTTGAGTTGGCCGCATTGGCGATTGGAAGATTAAGGTTAATGGAACGATAGAGGTTTTCTTGCTCCGCATAGGGAAGAATTAATGCGAGGAAGCCCCACCCGGGGCCAGACTCTGCGATAGCATCGTTTGCGCCTCCGCTCCAGGTTCCCGTGGTATTGGAAACAAAGCCGGGGGGAAAACTTCCATAGGTTCCTTCGTAGTTGTGCAGGGCTAAACCTACCTGCTTGAGGTTATTCGCACATTGCGTGCGCGCAGCAGCCTCGCGGACCTTTTGAACCGCAGGCAGTAGTAGCCCAATCAAAATTGCAATGATGGCTATAACCACGAGCAATTCAATGAGAGTGAATCCGGTTCGAGCATTACGATGCACTGCTGATGTCCTTGAATACGGTATTCATACGCACGAATGACAGGTCCTAAGGTAAATCGACTCCATTGGCTTGGCTATCCTTGTTGAGATTAAAT
>CAIVQI010000293.1 GCA_903908015.1 uncultured Bacteroidota bacterium | reverse complement strand
GACTGGAATTGGGCGAATGGATGCGGCAGCCCGGTAATTTAGACGTTGACCTGCTGTCCGACGCTCAGGGGACGCTGTGGCTGGCGGATGTCAATCCCCGATTTGGCGGGGGCTATCGGTTCAGTGATCGTTTCGGCGCCCGCTTTCCAGAGCGACTGATCTCATAGACCTTCCTCCGCGGTCATTCCAGGCCGCTTAATGTTCAATAGAATTTTCTGTTTCGTTTTCTGCGTATTTTGTTGTTAATTTTGCTCATCAGCAATATGCACGATTTTTTGGCCCGCCTGACCCACCGTTTTGCCAACCGCTTTGTTTCCCGTTGGCTCGTTCTCGCCATTGATCTGCTGCTGGTTTTTTGTTGTTATGTGCTGGCGCTGCTCACCCGGCTGAATTTCTCACTCGACGAGTTCGCTGCCCATTTTATGTTGGAGCGGGCTTTATGGGTTGTAACGGCCTATTCGATTGGGTTTATTTTGGCTCAATCCTTTAGTGGTGTAGTGCGGCATACAGGCCTCTACGACGCCCTAAAGGTGTTCCGCGCTGTATTGTGGTCTACTGGTATTTTGTTGTTTGTTCGGTGGGTCGCCGAACGTTTAGAAATGCCTGCTGGTCATTTTCTAATGGTGTATCACTCCACCATTGCGATTCTATTTGCCATGACCACCTTGGTGCTCATTGGTAGTCGTTTTATATTTAAATTGGTGTATCACCAGTTGGTTCGCGGGCGAGCCATGCAAGCGGGTCTTTTGGGGGAACCTCAGAATGTGTTAATCTATGGTGCAGGCGATGCCGGCGTCATTGCGCGCAACGGCATCGCAGCGGATAAGGCATCCGGTTATCGGGTGGTTGGTTTTATGGATGATGAGCCCGGCAAACAGAATCGGCGGTTGCAAGGCTTAAGGGTGTATGCGCCTTCGGCCGTTCTGGAAACAGATTTTGCCATGGAACATGGAGTTTCCTTGGTCATTTTGGCTATTCAGAACATCGACCCTGAGCGCAAGGCCGAAATCATTGAACTGTGTTTGGCAAAGGACTTGCAAGTGAAGGCCATTCCTCCGGTCGAGCGATGGATCAACGGGGAGTTCAATACCCGTCAACTGCGGCCGGTGCGCATTGAGGACCTTTTGCAGCGCCAGGAGATTAAACTGGACAACGATCGGGTGCGAGACGCGCTCACCGATCGGGTGGTGATGGTGACCGGTGCTGCGGGTTCGATCGGTTCCGGACTGGCCAACCAGATTTTGCATTACCGGCCTGCCCGCCTGATTTTGGTGGACCAGGCCGAAACTCCCATGTATGAATTGGAGCAGGAGCTCCGCAAATTGCCGACGGCCCTTCAACCGGCCTTGTTCTTTGCCATGGGCGACATCCGCAATGAACGGCGCATGCGTTCCCTGTTCGAGCGATTTCGTCCACACTATGTGTTCCATGCCGCAGCCTACAAGCATGTACCGCTCATGGAGGCGAATGTGCATGAGGCGGTGCATGTGAATGTTTTTGGCACCCAGCAGCTCGCCGATTTGTCGCTCGAGTACGGGGTTGAGCGTTTTGTGATGGTGAGTACCGACAAGGCAGTGAACCCCACCAATGTCATGGGGGCGAGCAAGCGTTTGGCCGAAATATACACCCAGAGCCTTTCCACCGATCCGGATACGCAACGGGATCAGTCGGATTCTCGCCTTGGGTCATCAGGGGCCGACGAAACGGCTTCCACCCGTTTCATTACGACGCGCTTCGGCAATGTCTTGGGCTCGAATGGCTCGGTCTTGCCCCTTTTTCGCAAGCAAATTGCCGATGGGGGGCCGATTACGGTGACGCACCCCGACATCACCCGCTATTTTATGACCATCCCTGAGGCTTGTTCGCTGGTACTGGAAGCGGGCGTTATGGGTACGGGGGGCGAGATTTTTGTGTTCGATATGGGCAAATCGGTGCGGATTGTGGATGTGGCCCGTAAAATGATCCAGCTGTCGGGCCTGGAGGTCGACCATGACATCCGCATTGAGTTTACTGGACTTCGTCCCGGCGAAAAGCTGTATGAGGAACTGCTGGCGAGTGCCGAAAATACCCTGCCCACTCACCACCCTAAGATTATGCGTGCCCAGGTGCGGCGCTACCCGCTCGGCGAGGTGGGCGCGAACATGAAGGAGCTCAAACGTTTGTTGTTTGCGTCTGATGAAGCCACCGTGGTGGCGCGCATGAAGGTGATGGTGCCTGAGTTTGTGTCGAACAATTCGCCCTTTGAAGTGCTCGACAAGAACCGCTTCGCGGGCAAGGCGGCGGGGCGCCGGGTGGAGTAGGCCAGCTTGAGGGTGGTTTGCCGGATTATGGCATATTGGAATTCGTTAATTTTCGAGGATAAATCGGTTTGGATTTTATCTATTACAGGTTTTTTCCGGTTAGCATAAAGGAACTTATTGAAGAAGGCCTGTGCAGAGTCGCGTATTGATCTGTTGAAAAAACAGCGAGTAAGGTAACCTCATACCATTCAAATCCCTATTAGATTGGGAAATGTATTGTGTTATATTACGGGTGAAATTAATTGTTTTTCCTGTTACAATAGGTTTAAAAAAAAAATTCTAAAAAAATCAAAAAAATTTTGCTTGAAACCAAAACGTTCTTCATTTTAGAGGGCAAAAAATAAACATATCTTAACAATCATTTTTCAATTCAAACTCTAAAATTTGTTTTACATGTTATTTACAACACTATTCAAAACGAATCGACTGTTGATCCTTATCGTCACCGGTCTCCTGTATTGTGGAATGGTCACCCGGGTGTATGCAGGTGGTGCTATTGGCTACAAAGGCATCAAGCTAAACGTGAACGGGACGCAAACATGGTACAAAGCACATGATGTTATGTGGGGTTATAATGGATGTTCTGGATATGAATTTAATTCGGCAGCAAATTACACTACTTTTGCCCCTACAGTTAGCGGTTCACAGACCTTGAGCATCACTGGCTTTGCAGTGGTTGGATGGGCAACCGAAGGAGATTATGTGTCCGGTCAGCTTCGGTACCGGTTTTGGCGGTCTGGTGATACCGAACCAACCTCGTGGACTGAAATTAACGTTGGAAATTATGGCAGCCCCACCAGCGGAGCGGCTGATGTTGTCTGTACTTCCGGTAACGATAGGGTGGTTGGACGGGACAATCTTTCCGTTAACCTAAATCCGGGGGTTGCGGGGACTTACTTCCTGAAAATCCAAGCCATGGGTCGAGTGCAATACACTGGTGGAGGAGGTGGGTCCTTTAATGCGAACGATGGTTCGGAACAAACGGCCACGATTACCATTTCATCGACCGCAACCGATGCCAACGATTTTTTCAGGTCAAAGGTCTCTGGCAACTGGACTTCAGCAGCGAGCTGGGAACGGTCTCCACAAGGTACGTATTGGGCTGACGCCGCCGAGGCTCCCGGGACTAGCAGTGGTGGCAGGGTGAGCATTCAGAATGGACACAACATCACGCTGAATACATCGGCAAGTATTAGTTCGCTCACCATCAATTCGGGTGCTACCTTCACCGGGAGTGACGGGAGTCCCAGGACACTCACGCTGTTGAACAACGCCACATTCACCAACAATGGAACATTCACTGCTTCCGGCGGAAAAATTTCGTTTGCGGGAACCGGTACCGTCAGTGGAACGTGTACGTTTTTTGATGCTGATCTGGCGGGCGGGGTGAATTTTGGTTCGTCAAGCACCATTTCTGGAACGCTGTCTATTAAGTCCGGGGGATTTGTGAGCACCAATGCCGTAACCTACTCCTCGGGTTCTACCTTGAAATACGACAATGGCGGCGCTTACGGAAATGATCAAAACAGTTTTGAATGGCGAAATGCTTCAGGTGCAGGTTATCCTCACCACGTACAGATTTCCTCCAACTCAACGCTTAATTTAAATACAACCTCAACTCCGGCTACTTCGAGGGTTTGCGCAGGCAATCTCACAGTTGATGTGGGATCAACGGTCAACCGCAACAACAATGGCTCGCTCACCGTGCGCGGTAATTGCGTCGTACAAGGAACCTTGAATTTGAGCACCACTGTTGGTGGTGACCTAGCGATTGCCGGCAACGCGGACTTCAACGGGACCTTCAATATGAACAACCGGGCCGTGTTTTTCGATGGCAGTGGCACGCAGATCATTTCAAGAAGCAGCGGGTCAATGACCTTCGATTATGTGTTCGTTCAGAATACGAGCAGTCCGGGTGTTGTTTTTGCGTCTAATGCTGTGGTGGAGGATTTGCTTGAGTTATCGAGCAACGCAAAATTAAGGGTTGATGCCGGGAAGACGCTTACTGTTGGCGCTGGCGGCACCCTCACCAACAACGGTACGATTACGCTGAAGGCGGCTTCGGAGTCGTCGTATGCTCAACTGCTGCCTTCGGGCACGGTTTCCGGTTCGGGCACAGTAACGATGGAGAAATCGGTAACGGGTTCAACCGCGGGCTGGCGCTTTGTGTCGGCGCCGGTTACGGGCGGCACGCTCGCCAATTTCGGTTCGAACGTACTCATCAACAGTTCGCCACCCAACAACATCATCACACTAAATACGGCCAATCCGAATGCCTGGGTTGGATTCAATAGCCTGGGGCAAAACACTTCCTCAGCCATTGGTGCGGGTAAGGGTTATGCGCTGTATTATGGTGGGGCTAGTGGGGTGAATGGGTCAACCGTGGCCTCAACGCTCAGCTTAAGCGGCGGCTTGTCGACCAGCAACGTAAGTGTTTCTGGATTGTCAGAGGGAAGCGTGGCAGACATATACGGCTGGAGCCTGGTGGGCAATCCGTTTACCTGTGGGATCAGCTTGTCGGGCCTCACCCGCAGCAATGTGGCTGAGGCGTATTACATCTGGGATGTGAATAAGTCGGGCGGCGCGGGTTTTGCCTCGTATGTGGGCACCACCTCCACCCCTGCCGGCGCATTGAATGGGGTGATTCCTCCCATGCAGGGCTTTTTGGTGAAGGCCACCGCGGCTTCTCCTTCGCTCACCATTCCGACCTCGGCGCGTACGGTAGCGACCCCCAATGCGCAATTGCGTGGCACATCCTCGTTTACCCACCGCATGTATTTGCGCATCAGTGAGCCCCAGTCGGGCAAGTGGGACGAGACGGCGCTATTGAGTG
>CAIVQI010000292.1 GCA_903908015.1 uncultured Bacteroidota bacterium | reverse complement strand
GCCCCCCCACAACTTGATTCGTCGCTGATGAGCCGATGGTTGCAAGAGCATCCTCAGTTGGCGCGGCAGGATCTGGGGATTGATCGGCAAAAACTGGAGGAGCGCTGGCTGGCAAGCCGTCTGCTGCCCGGCGTGGAATGGGAAATGGGACGCGTCCAGGGCCTACCTCTGGTGGATGGCAGCAGTCCGGCCCTGCAATCGATGTCGCGCCTTCAGGTGACCCTCCCCCTCTTCCTTCGTTCCGAGCGCGGCGCACTCAAAGCCCGTCGCGCGCAAATCGAACAGGCCGAGTGGGAGCGACTCATGACTGAAAATGCTATCGCTCTTGACCTGAAGAGCAAATGGAACCAAGTTGGCCTGTTGGCGCGCCAGATCCGGGATCAGAAGTCACTGGTCGACCAAACCCGGAGTATGCTGGAAGCAGAAAGGAGCCGATTCGACTTGGGGGAAAGCAATGTATTCCTTCTCAACCAGCGCGAGGTGGCCCTCATCAACGCAGAAATTCGCGAAACCGAACTGCTGCTCGAGTTGCTCAAAAATACCCTCTACCAATTTGCCTTGGCCGGCCGCATGGAAGAATACGCCCGGGCGTTGAGATAAAAAACGCATCCAGCCCGCGCTCAATTCCGCCTACATATTTCTACGGTATTGTCCGCCCACCTCATACAAAGCCGCGGTGATCTGTCCGAGCGAGCACACTTTCGTGGCTTCCATCAATTCGTCGAACATATTATCGCCAAGGGCGGCAACAGCCTGCAAGGAATGCAGCCGTGGCCCGACTTCGGCCCGGCGAAACTGATGTAGGGCCTCCAACGCCTCCAACTGGGCGCGCTTTTCATCTTCTGTGGCCCGGATCACCTCAGCAGGTACCACCGTGGGCGAACCCTTACTGCTCAAAAACGTATTGACGCCAATGATGGGCAGCTCCCCTGTATGCTTGCGCATCTCATAATACATGCTCTCCTCCTGGATCTTGTTGCGCTGATACATTGTTTCCATGGCTCCTAAAACCCCTCCACGCTCCGTCATTCGATCGAACTCGAGCAATACCGCCTCCTCCACCAAATCGGTGAGCTCCTCGATGATGAAAGCCCCTTGCAAGGGATTTTGGTTTTTGGCCAGTCCCAACTCATGATTGATGATCAGCTGTATGGCCATAGCCCGGCGCACCGACTCTTCGGTGGGCGTCGTGATCGCTTCATCATAGGCATTGGTATGCAGGGAATTACAATTGTCGTAGATCGCATAGAGCGCCTGCAGGGTGGTACGGATGTCGTTGAAATCAATTTCTTGCGCATGCAGCGAACGACCGCTGGTCTGTATGTGGTACTTCAACATCTGGCTGCGCTCGTTGCCTCCGTAGCGATAGCGCATCGCGCGCGCCCAAATGCGGCGTGCCACGCGGCCAATTACCGCATATTCGGGGTCGGTACCGTTACTAAAAAAGAAACTCAGGTTTGGGGCAAAATCATCGACCTGCATGCCGCGTCCCACATAATATTCTACAAAAGTGAATCCATTGGCCAGGGTGAAGGCCAATTGGGTGATGGGATTGGCCCCCGCTTCGGCAATATGGTAGCCGGAAATCGACACCGAGTAGAAATTACGCACCCGATTGCGGGTGAAATAGGCCTGCACATCCCCCATCAACCGAAGGGCAAATTCGGTACTGAAAATACAGGTGTTTTGCGCCTGGTCTTCCTTCAAAATATCTGCCTGCACCGTTCCCCTGACCTGTTGCAAGGTGTCTGCCTTGATGCGGGCATAAACATCAGCCGGCAGCACTTCATCACCTGTCACCCCCAGCAGCAGCAGTCCGAGTCCGTCGTTCCCCTCCGGCAAACGTCCATCGCCGTAGCGTGGACGAACAACGCCTTTCTTGTCATACACCTCCTTGATGCGCTGCTCCACCTCCGACACCAAACCCTCAGCCCGGATGTACTTCTCACACTGCTGGTCGATCGCCGCGTTGAGGAAAAAACCGAGCAGCATGGGGGCCGGACCGTTGATGGTCATCGACACGGAGGTGGCGGGATCGCACAAGTCGAATCCGCTGTATAGTTTTTTGGCATCGTCGAGGCAGCAGACGCTCACCCCCGAATTGCCAATCTTGCCATAGATGTCCGGCCGCAGATCGGGATCCTCGCCGTAAAGGGTCACTGAGTCAAAGGCGGTACTCAATCGCCGCGAGGGGAGTCCGAGCGACACATAGTGAAAGCGTTTGTTGGTGCGCTCCGGACCACCTTCACCGGCAAACATGCGGGTGGGGTCCTCGTTTTCGCGCTTAAAAGGAAACACCCCTGCGGTGTATGGAAAACGCCCCGGCACTTGTTCGGCCCACAGCCAGCGCGCCCGATCGGCCCAGCCCGTGTAGCGGGGCATGCTCACCTTGGGTATGCGGAGTCGACTCAAACTTTCAGTATGGGTTTCCACCTCCACGACCTTGCCCCGAACCGTGTAGCGGTACAACGGCGCCCTATATGCCGCCACCCGCTCATCCCATTCCTGCAATTCTTGCAGCAACTCCCCGTCCATTTGCCGCTCAATTCTGTGACGTTCTGCATCGAGCCATGCTGCTATGGCTGTTGGTTGATGCACCACCCCAGCGGCGGAAGTCTTCAACAATTCCTTCATCTGTAGCACCGATTGCAGTTGCCCAGCCAAACGGGCCTGTTCGGCCGCATATTGACTTCTCCTGCGGATCTCCTCGCTGATTTCGCTCAGGTAGCGGGTCCGATGCGGGGGAATGATGTGGATTTTGGTCGACTCACCCCCTGCATCCACCAAAGGCAAACGCAGGTCCGATCCAGTTTTTTCGGACAGGGTATGAACCACCGCCCCAAACAATCGATTCATGCCGGGATCGTTGAACTGAGAAGCCATGGTGCCATAAACCGGCATTTCCGACGGATCGACATCCCAACGACCTCTGTTCCTCTGAACCTGTTTCTGCACATCACGCAGCGCATCCAGCGCCCCCCTTTTATCGAATTTGTTGAGCACGATGAGATCGGCAAAGTCGAGCATATCAATCTTCTCAAGCTGGGTAGCCGCCCCATATTCAGGGGTCATCACATAGAGACAAACGTCGCTGTGGTCGATGATCTCGGTATCACTTTGGCCAATGCCAGAAGTTTCAAGAATCAGCAGGTCATACCCCACCGCCTTCACAATATCGAGGGCATCGCGGACATGCTTGCTCAGAGCAAGGTTGCTCTGCCGGGTGGCGAGCGAGCGCATGTACACCCGAGGGTTGTGAATGCTGTTCATCCGTATGCGGTCGCCCAATAGGGCGCCGCCTGTTTTGCGCTTGGTGGGGTCTACTGAAATCACGGCGATGCTTTTGCCACTGCTGAGGCCAGCATCACCGGCAAAGCTTCGCAGGAAGCGGCGCACTAATTCATCAACCAAACTGGATTTACCGGCACCGCCAGTGCCTGTGATGCCCAGAACGGGCACTTTCAACCGTGCTTCCTGGGCGGTAGGCTCCTGTAGCGGGGTGTTGGGTGTTTCCATCGGCTGTTCACGCCTGTCATACAGCGCCTCGCGTATGCCTGGCCAGACAGCAGCAAAACGCTGGGGATGGTTTTCCGCCAGTGAAATGAGCCGTCCCAAGGCCAAGGGGTTGCGGGCGCGCAACGCCTCCACACTGGGCGGTCCTAGATCGCGCTCCACCGCCCGACAGCGCGACAGCAGGTCGTCGATCATTCCTTGTAGGCCCATCAACCGTCCATCATCTGGCGTGTAGATGCGCGCTATGCCATAAGCGTGCAATTCTTCGACCTCTGATGGGAGGATCGTGCCGCCACCACCCCCAAAAATACGAATGTGAGCAGCGCCATGTTCCTGCAACAAATCATACATATATCGAAAGAATTCCATGTGACCCCCTTGGTAGGACGTCATCGCAATGGCATGGGCGTCTTCTTGAAGGGCACAATCCACAATCTCGGCCACTGAACGGTTGTGGCCTAGGTGTATGACTTCTGCACCCGATGACTGCAATATGCGGCGCATGATGTTGATGGCCGCGTCGTGGCCGTCGAACAAAGACGCGGCGGTCACGATGCGGATGGGGGTTTGCAGACTTCCTGATGGCTGTGGTGTAGCCTCAGTCGGTGTACTCTGTGGGGATGGCGCGTTCATGTTTATTCAAAAACGCAAAAATACGGATAGGGGCGGCCCGCACCGCCATAACTACAAACTCAACTTGTGTTTATGCATCATTCGTCGCAAGTTGGCGAGGGCGTATCGCATGCGGCCGAGGGCGGTGTTGATGCTGACACCTGTGGCATCGGCGATTTCGCGGAAGGAGAGATCGCCGTAAATGCGCATCACCAGAACTTCTCGCTGCTCCTCGGGCAGGTGGGCCACCATTTTTCGCATGGTTTCGTGGGTTTGACGGCGCATTATCCGATCCTGGGCGTTCTCTTCGCGCAGGTCCAGGTATTCAAACACATCACGTTCATCGGTCGCGTTGAGCATGGGCATCCGCTTTTCGCGCCTGAAATGGTCGATGCACTGGTTGTGGGCGATGCGCATGAGCCAAGGCAGAAACTTGCCCTCCTCCTGATAACGCCCCCCATTGAGGGTTTCCAGGGCTTTCAGAAAAACCGACTGGAAGATGTCGTTGGCCAACTCCCGATCGCGCACCATCTGTTGTACGTAGGAATAGATGCGGTTTTTGTGCCGCAATACCAATGTTTCAAAAGCGCTTTTTTCGCCGCGTAGATATCGGCTAATGAGATCCTGATCGCTTACACTGACCATGGTCGTTTTCATAAGAAAAGGGGTTTAGGTTCAGGTAGCGTTTTTTTCTATAGGGTCTCTTTTTGGGGTGTATTGATTAACGGGGTGAAAGTAGGATGAAATCTTTTTGATGCATCCCTTGT
>CAIVQI010000291.1 GCA_903908015.1 uncultured Bacteroidota bacterium | reverse complement strand
GGTTCTTGTTCAGGTTCAGACATACTTGTATCGGATGGCGGCCAGATTACATTGGGTGAAGTACTGCCTGGATTGCATCAAACCGCACAATGGGCATTCCGTGGTGGCAGCAGACTCATTCTGTCGAGGGGCTCGAGGCTCATTGTAAACCATGGGAGTCGGCTGATCATCGAAAGTGACGGTATTTTGGAGGTGCATGCAGGCGCAGAAATATTCCTGGTGGGCGATTCGTCCATTTTAGAAATTCGGGGCAGGGTAGTGCTTGGCAATGATGCGCGATTTGGCTTTCAGGGCAACGGACACATGGTCATCAACCATGACTCCAGCGGTTGGTCCGGTGGTGCCGCATGGACATTTGGCCGAAATAGTGGAATTGCATTGCAAGGCAATGGAATCGGTCAGGTTAGGGCAAGATTGCTTTCAAATTGGGATGTATTGCAGTCAACGGCTTATTTTACTCTAGAACAAGGCAGCATACGCCTGGAGGGAAACTCACGCATGCAGTTGATGGGACCCACACACATTAGCCAATCCAGCTTAACCGGGGATACAACCCGGCTACACCGAGGATTATGGTTGTATGGTCAACCCAATGTTCATATCTCAGGCAGCTTGTTTGAAAACGGGGAAAGGGCCATTACATCGATGCAAATTGGATTGGCCAATAGCCTTCGCATCACCAACTGCAGATTTTACAACAACCATTTGGCCATAGAAACACATGGAAAGTCTGTTCAGATCACATCATGCTTCGCTAGAAATAACAATACCTTTTGGAGGGGGTATGATATAGAAGGCATGAGCATCGTTCGAAATTGTGTCGTGTCTGTGGGTCACCATGGAATACATGTCATGGGGCAACATGGTGCCATACTCAATTTGAGTGAATCCCAAATTGACAGCCACAACACCGGTGTCATGGCATTCGGGTCGCTTCAACTTACTGCTGGTTGTGCCTCGATCCGGTACAACCAAACCGGAATTTATGCTGGAAATACCCACCTTTTCCTTTCAGAGGATGCTCGGAACGACCTGAGGTACAATCAGCGCGCCATTTATCTTGAGGAACCAGATTGGGTGGATTTTCGAAATGGTGGCAACAACTTTTCAGGCAGTCAGGTTTATGTACAGGGAATGCTTTCTGGCCGTGCGATTCACTGCTTGAGTCCTTTGGGCGCTTTGGCCTACGGAATGAATGTTGCAGGAAATCACATGCCCGCTACTCAGATTCAGCAGGTTTGGCAATTGGTTGATTGGGACGGAAATCCAGTTCAACCGATGGGAATGCAGTCTTTCTCTGGTATTGGTTTATGCTCAGGCCGACAATGGCCACATCCGCTCACAACACTCATTACACCTCTCCGGAGCTCCCGGTCGCTGGTGCTGAATGGTCGTTCTGTTCCCATAAAATCGGAAGTACTGGCGCTCGCAGCCTTTTTTGCACAACCGAACCCATCAACAAACGAACGATTGGATATACTTTCCCGCTGCAATAACCTGTTTGCGTCTACAAGAAGCCAGGTCATACCGTGGAACGTGGTCGACCGCATCATGCTCACAGGCTTACTCGACGCAATGATTCAGTGCACATCGGATGGCATGGTGCAATTAGCAGAAGCAGGAAGAGATGCACAGATGTTTTATTTGTCCGTTCAATGGATCCTACAGGAGATTGATTTTCGACTTTCAAATCCCACGATGGGCTGGTCGGTTGAGTTGGGACGCTTACAATTACGGAAGGCGCATGTTTTACGTTCTGGCGCACGTATTTCTGAGGCGCTCAACGTACTCAATAGTGTACAAAATCCTCAACGGGACGCTTGGCTCGAATCCGCTCGTGAATATTGGCGTTGTAGTGCTGCGCTCGAATCGGCCTTCATCAGAGGCCAAATCGGAGTGGATGACTTGATCCAGGGAAGGCAGTCTTGTACCTATTTATCCGGCACACTAAAGCAAGGTCAATTCAATCGTTCTGTCACAGTTCAAGCCAAGCATGAGGACGAACATTATACCTGTTACCCGAATCCATCGTCTGGGATTGTATGGATTAACCGAAGTGATAATCGTCAACATGCGGATGTACAAGTTTTTGATCTTGCGGGCCGTAAAGTCTACCAGTCTGTTTGGTCTGCTGGCCATTTCGCCCATCAGGTCAACCTGGAAACATTACATTCCGGATGGTATACCATCGTCATGTGCAACACTGAGGGTTCAAAAGTTGCATTGAAGTTGGCCATAGAATAGCCCAAAACTGTAATTTTCATTGACTTCGAAAAAAACCAATTATGGATCAACCCAGGTAAAGACAATACTTGCCTGGGTTGACTTTTGATTTTATGGGTCTGGGCCTAATTGTATATGGACATAAAAGGAAATCAGCTAATCACAACCGAAAAGCATCCTTTAATACGTCATAATGTTCAGAAAAGCGTTT
>CAIVQI010000290.1 GCA_903908015.1 uncultured Bacteroidota bacterium | reverse complement strand
ATCTGTAACAAGCGGCCATTGATAGATCATACATGTCTCTCCTGAGAGAAAATACGCTTTCAAAATACTCATTCTTCTTAGCCATGGTCTAATCAAAGATGTCCGGGTACTGTTTATCGAATTGCATGACATTTTTAGAATTAGCCGAAAGAGTCTTGAGCGAGGTGAAACGACCCCTGACCGCCAACGAGATCTGGACGGTGGCGACGGAAAAGGGGTATGTCCGACAATTGAATTCCGAGGGTAAAACCCCGAGGGCTACACTCGCCGCTCAGATTTATGTGAACGCAAAAGACAACCCGAAGTCAACTTTTTCTCAGACGGATAGTAGTCCCAGGAAATTTTTCCTCAAATCTCAGGTTCACCAGCTTGACCTTAGCGATAAGGCTGTTTCCAACGAGGAATCGGTTGTGAAGAAAAAACGATTTGATTTTTTAGAAAAGGACCTTCATCCCTACCTGACCTATTACGCATACTACCATTTGCATTGCTACACCAAGACCATCAAGCATTCTCAGTCTTCCAAAAAGGAATTTGGTGAATGGGTACACCCCGATATCGTGGGTTGTTACTTTCCCCTTGACGATTGGAGGCAAGAGGTTTATGAACTGAGTTCATCCATAGGCAATATTTCCATTCGGCTTTTATCTTTTGAACTCAAACGGGAACTCAGTTTCGGCAATTTAAGGGAGAGTTTCTTTCAAGCGGTGTCGAATTCATCATGGGCGAACCAGGGTTACTTAGTGGCCGCCGAGGTCTCCGAAGAGGAAGAATTTAGAAGTGAGTTGTCACGACTTTCGACCTCATTTGGCATTGGTGTCATCAAACTGAATCTGGAAGACCCACATTCATCTGAGATTGTCTTTCCCGCAAAATCTCGTGAGGTACTTGATTGGGAAACAATCAACAAACTCACCATGAATTCGGACTTTAAGGAGTTTATCTCGACGGTGAAAATTGATATCACCAGCAAGAAGATTCATAAAAAGGAGTACGACCCGGTTGTTGACATCGAAACTCTGAAACGGAAGCCGGGCACTTAACCCCCATCAATTCGCAATCGTGAAGCGGATGAGCAGATTAATTCGCAATCGTGAAGCGAATCAGCAGGCCCCCGCTGGTTTGCCGGTTGGCGAAGGTGGTTGAGATAAAGGGGGTATTCAGCAAGTAATCATAGAACAGGCGGATGTTGATGCGGTCGTTGAGGATATAATCGATGCTGGGCTTCACCGACACATTGCGCCCGCCGCCGGAAGGCTGGGGTTCGGACCCGTCCAGGTCGCGCAACAGGTTGGTGTTGTTGCGGATGTTGATGTCCATACGGATGTTGAGGTCATTGCGCGTGGCCAGCTGCTTGTCGTTGATCAGGAAAGGCAGCTGTGCCCGCGTAATCCGGTATCCGGCACCCAGGGTAAATTCTGTGTTGCGGGCTTCATTCAGCCGCGCATTGATGAGCGTGAGGGTGAGTGTGCGGGTTTGCTTATACTCGACCCTGAAACTGATGTTGTTGATGAGCGTGGCATCCACCCCGATCAGCGGGGCGAGTTGCTCCGATATTGTGATTTGCGCCACCTGGTATTTGGGGTAGAAGTCACGCGTGATCACCGTATCGCGGGCAAAGGCCCCCCCATCGCGTTCGCGGTAAATGAGGTTTGTGGTGAAATTACTCACCGAATACACCGAACGGTAGCTGTGGTTGATGGTGAATACCTGGAAAATCTTCTTGGCCCAGGGTTTTTGCACCAATCCGTTGTAGGTCAGCCGCCAGTTGGGCATCGGAATGCGCGGGAAATAGCCCAAATCGGCCCGGTTTGGGTCGCCACCCGTGTAGGCCGCGTAGAAGGCCGGCACGATCACATCGAGCGAGCGGCGGCTGTAGCCGTCGGGGAAGAGGCTGTCGACCGAACCGCGGCCCACGGAATTGGGGTTGAGGGCGGCGAGGCGTTCCGCCACCGCCAAACGGTTGGCTTCAAACTGTTTAAACACATCCGACTGAAGGTAGCCGGGTTTGTTGGGGTCCATTTCGATGCGGTCAAACATCGTTTTCCACGTAAGCACCGAGATGGAGTAATCGCCCGACTCCAGCGAATTGAGCTGCACGATATCCCCGAAGGCATCGGCCCTGAAATTCTGCTGAAATCGATAATTCTGCATTTTGGTGAGGTTCACCTGAATGCGGAAGTCCTTGAATGGCTCAATGGTGGCCTGTCCCTGCAGGTTGAGGTTGCGGGTATTCACATACAGCGCATTGAGGTTGGTGTCGGTGGCCAGCCAGCGGCGGGCGATGATGGTGGGCCTCAGGTCGCGTTGGTCGCCAAACACGAATGGCAGTCCAGGCGCGTCCACGTCGAAGTTGTTGCCCAGATACTGCGGGGTCTGGTTGAAGCCCGGTATCACGGTGCCCTCGTTGAGGCTCAGATTGAGGGAGGCCGTTTTTAGGGAGAGCATCATTTTCACGAGGGTACGGGGAATGTTGAGGCTGTAGTCGGGTTTGTTCTCATCCCCCCTGCCCTTTTCACCCGCCCTCATTTGCTCTTTTTCGTTGGTTTCGTCGCCAAACTGATCCTTCTTCTGCAGCGTTTTGGGCGCCTTATCGGCCGAATCCGCCTTGCTCCCCGCCTTGGGCTTGTCGCGCAGCGGCTGATCTTCGGCGATTTTCTTCAGCAACTTCCACTTGAAATACAGGGAATTCATATTCAGGTTCATGTTCACCCGCTGCGCCCGCGAGTTTTGAATGGTGGCACCCAGGCTGTCGGCAGCCAGGGGCGCGGCCGTCCATTCATAAGTGGTCTGGTATTGGTAGGAAGTGTTCAGAAAATCCAGCAGGGGCAGTTTGTTGATGGGCACCTGGTAGTTGAAATTCACGCTTTGGTTGTAGCGGGTAGGGCGACCCAGATTTCGGAAGTTCTGGCGCACCGTATCGCGCTTTTCTTCGGTGTCGAGTGGACCAAAGGGCTCGTCAACGCGGGTGATCATGCTGGCGTCGAATTCGGTGCGCAAAGAGCGCGTGAGGTCAAACCGTGAATTGTAGAAGCGGTTGAAGGTGAAATTCTTGTTGTAGGTTGCCGGAATCGGGATGCCCCCCTCTGCGTTGTTTCGCAATTGCGTCACCTGATACAGCCGGTCGATGTCGGCCCTTAAATTCAGGGTCTGAGGCAGGTAATAGAAGTTAAAATCGCGCAGCAGCGAAAAGAAATTCGACTTAAACAAACCGATTTTGGCGAAGGGCTGCACGTTTTTGGGCTGCGCCATGTAGTTGTAGGCCAGGCTTCCCCGGTAGGTTTTCGTGGAATTGAGGGCAATGAAAGGGGTGCGGTTGTACTGCTCCGAAAAGGCAAATGAGCCGGTGAAGTTGGATGGATCCCAGGGCTTGGCCATGCCGTTGCCTGCCTGCCGCACTTTTTGAACATTGGTGAAATTGAGGGAGCGGCGCAGGGTGTAGGTCTCGGCCGAACGAATGGTAGAGTCGCGCGCCCGGTCGTCGCTGATGTCGGCCAATAGATTCGTCATCAGGAT
>CAIVQI010000289.1 GCA_903908015.1 uncultured Bacteroidota bacterium | reverse complement strand
CTCATCGTCGTTGAGCAGGTTGTTCCAATGATGGAGGTCGGCTGAAAGATCGATCTCCTCCGCAGTCCAAAAACTGGCTTCGGAATTTTTGTAGTAGGCCCATAAATCGTGGAAACGGATGGGAAAAAGGACAAAACGATCTTTATTCTCGAGGAGAATGGGCTCAATCATGGTGGAAATATTTTATGTTTGTCGTCATCATCGGGTTTGTCACGAAAAAAAAGCCGGCCTGAAGGACAGGAATTCAGTTCGGGAAAAGGCCCGATCGCTTAATCAATCGGTGAACAAAAATTGAAAAGAAAGCGGCAATGAAATCCACAAAAAGAGAGAAGTTTTGCACAATTGTGAAGGGGCTTGTTGAACGCCTACCAGACACCGCTTCTACAAAATGAGCCACTCCGTCACCACAGGCCACATGCCGCTGATGAACGACAAAATGGAGGGTCAACAAGCCCCGATTTTCGGTCGACTTTACATACCCCTCGTGTATTTTTCAACAGACAGTTGTACTTTTATCCCTTCATTCATTCAAGCAACCGACCATGACCCCATCAAGATTTCTTTTCGCGTTGGCCTTTATCGCCGCACTGCTCAGTCCAACAGCACCAGCTTCAGCTGCAGAACCCCCCCGCTTTTCGAAGGAAATGAAACAATTGCTCAGCTGGATCACGGGGGATTTCGACAACCGAAACATCGCGAAAAGAGACACCAGTGTGGCCATTCGCGAAGCACATATCGTGCGGGTTTGGGAAAACCTCTATTCTGATGCCGCTTGGCTGTATGAAGAAATCACCGATGGCAACGGCAACCCCATCAGCCAGCGCTTCTTTCGGCTCACCGATGGCATCAACGGCACCATAGAAGCTGTACTGTTCACCATGTATGACATTTCTGCCGTGGCGGGTGAATACAAAAAGAAAGTGCCCTTTGAAGGCTATGAACCCCGACAGGACCTCGATGAATTGCCCGATTGCAACCTGTTCTTTCAACTGAAAGGCGAATCGCGTTTCCAAGGAGGAAGTGTCGATAAAAATTGCACCCATGGTGTTAAAGAAGACGATGAATACATCATGTTTGCCTACACGATCTATGAGAATAAAGTAGTTATCGCTGAAAGGGGCTTCAGCGACCGCCACGAGTACAGGTGGGGACCAACCGATACGGAGAAAGGACTGGAACTGCGCCGGCGCGATCCTGAGGTGGCCCCAAAACCCACTTCAGCGACTGCCAAAACCGGCAGCAGTACGAAAAAGAAATAAACACCCCTTGTTCGCTTTCCTCTGTGCCTATGGTCTCATGCTGCTGGCCGGCGGAGTTCTGCTCACACTAAGCACACAGTCCGAACTTTTCCTGTGGATGAATGCCCTCCATGCCCCCTGGGCTGATGCATTCGCTCCCTGGCTCACCGTCTTAGGGGATGGACGCACCGCCGCTCTGCTCCCATTCATGCTGTTTTTGATAAACCGACCATTGGCTTGGCGTGCTGCCTTATCACTCACCCTTACCCTCTTGCTGGTGCAGCTGGGGAAGCAAATCATGTTTCCAGATGCCCTCCGACCAACCGCCTATTTTGAGGCATTGGGCACCCCAATACAGCACCTCATACCTGGCGTGGAACAACACCGACACCAAAGTTTCCCATCGGGACATACGGCCGCTGCATTTGCCATGGCCGCCCTGCTTTGCTTCATAGGCCCTCCCCAACCGCTGGCACGATCTTCAGCCTGGATTCGTCAACTCATTCTGCTCGTCCTCGCTTTTGTTATTGGCTACACCCGAGTCTATTTGTCGCAGCATTTCTTTGAAGATGTGCTGGCCGGCTCCTTTTTGGGCGTGTTAAGCGTTACGCTCACCACTGTAGTATGGCCACTACCCGGACAACAAAAGGGCAAACAGGCTGATTCATTGGTATCGATTTCGACGACAGGCGCTTCAAGTACCTGATCCTCCAACAATCTCGATAGTCGCAAAAGGATTCCTAGTTGTTATAATAATATTTTATAAAATAATGTTCGGGATAAAGTCCTGAAAGGATAAAGTCCTGAAAGAATGAAGTCCTGAAAGGATGAAGTCCCGGGGCTCCCTACAGGTGAATCACTTCACCATACGCAGCGGCGGCAGCCTCCATGATGGCTTCACTCATCGTGGGATGCGGATGCACTGATTTGATGAGCTCGGGCCCGGTGGTTTCTAGCTTACGCGCCACCACCGCCTCTGCGATCATCTCCGTAACATTAGCCCCGATCATATGCGCGCCCAAAAGTTCGCCATAACGAGCGTCGAACACCAATTTTACCAAACCATCCTTATGACCTGACGCACTGGCTTTGCCCGAGGCTGAGAATGGAAAGCGTCCCACCTTTAATTCAAAGCCTGCATCGCGCGCTGCTTG
>CAIVQI010000288.1 GCA_903908015.1 uncultured Bacteroidota bacterium | reverse complement strand
TGCGAACCAATATATCCGGATCCGCCCGTCACCAAAATTCTACTCATTAGTGGTTTTTATTAAAATATTGTTGTTGATGGCGCTGATTCAATTAATGGATCAAATTCAGTAGGTATTGTCCGTAACCACTTTTTACAAGGGGCTGGGCAATCGATTCAAGTTGCGTAGCATCAATGTAACCCATATTGTAGGCAATTTCTTCGATGCATCCGATCTTCAGACCTTGTCGCTCTTCGATCACCTGCACAAACTGACCGGCCTGCATGAGAGAGGCAAAGGTGCCTGTGTCAAGCCAAGCGGTTCCCCTGTCCAATACCCCTACTTTCAAATGGCCCGATTCTAAATAAATCCGGTTAACATCCGTAATCTCATATTCTCCACGGGCCGATGGGCGAAGGTTCTTCGCAATTTCAACCACCTGCTGATCATAAAAATAGAGACCAGGCACGGCATAATTCGATTTCGGTTGTTTGGGTTTTTCTTCAATGCTCAGCGCACGCATGTGCGGGTCAAATTCCACTACACCATAGCGCTCAGGGTCCGAAACGTGGTAGGCAAAAACCACTGCGCCGTCGGGATCGTTATTTTCCTGAAGGAGTCGGCCCATTCGGGAACCGTAGAATATGTTATCACCCAATACCAGGGCCGATTTGTCGCCGGAAATGAAGTCAGCGCCAATCACAAACGCTTGGGCCAAACCGTTGGGCACCTCTTGCACCCGATATTCGAACCGACAACCCAAACGTGTGCCATCACCGAGGAGGCGTTCGAAATGCGGAAGATCGTGGGGCGTGGAAATGATCAGGATTTCCCGAATTCCTGCCATCATCAGCACTGAAAGCGGGTAATAAATCATGGGTTTGTCGTAGACGGGCATGAGTTGTTTACTCATGGCGAGGGTCAGGGGGTGCAGACGCGTGCCGGAACCTCCGGCCAAAACAATGCCTTTCATAATATGGAATGCACAAAAATAGCCAATATGTTCCTCAATGTCTACCTGATTTCTATCTTTGCAGCCTAAAATTGACGTACACATCATGAGAGAAATTCAAATGCGTGAGGCGCTGCGAGAGGCCATGCAAGAGGAGATGCGCCGCGATGATACTGTGTTTTTGATGGGTGAGGAAGTGGCACAATACAATGGTGCCTACAAGGTGAGTCAGGGCATGCTCGATGAATTCGGAGCGAAGCGCGTCATAGACACCCCCATAGCCGAGCTTGGTTTTGCTGGTATTGGCGTGGGTGCCGCGATGAACGGATTGCGGCCAATTATTGAGTTCATGACATTCAATTTTTCTTTGGTGGCCATCGATCAGGTGGTGAATGCGGCGGCCAAAATGTTGAGTATGTCGGGTGGTCAATTCGGCGTGCCTATTGTGTTTAGAGGGCCATCGGGCTCTGCCGGCACCTTGGGTGCTCAACACTCACAAGTTTTTGAAAGTTGGTATGCTCAGGTGCCCGGACTCAAAGTAGTTTCTCCATCCAATCCCTACGATGCCAAAGGCTTGTTGAAGTCTGCGATCCGCGATAATGACCCGGTCATTTTTATGGAGTCGGAGCAGATGTATGGCGACAAAGGTGAGGTTCCCGAGGGGGAATACCTGATTCCGATTGGGATGGCCGATGTGAAGCGCGTGGGTACGGACGTCACCCTGGTTTCCTACAATAAGATGATGAAAGTCGTATTGGAAACCGCCCGATTGTTAGAGGCTGAAGGCATTTCAGCGGAGGTCATCGATTTGCGCAGTATTCGACCACTCGATCACCAAACGATACTATCGAGTGTTCGCAAAACCAATCGACTTGTAGTGGTTGACGAGAGTTGGCCCTTTGCATCCATTTCCTCAGAAATAGCGTTTAGGGTTCAAAGAGACGCGTTCGATGATTTAGATGCTCCAGTATTGCGTGTGAATGGGGCTGATGTGCCCATGCCCTATGCCCTTCCCCTTGTGCAGGCTTATTTGCCGTCGGTGGAGAAAGTAATGAAGGCGGTCAAAGAGGTGATGTATCTGGCCAAGCCCTAGGATACCTGTGAATTGAGCTGATATTTTTTACCTGATCGAGTAAACCTAGAGCATCGGGGTTTGTCCTAGGCCGGTCTATGAATCAAGGCGAATACAAACCGGAGCAAGACCCTATAGAGCAGGAAATTATTCAGCTTTACGCATCGGGAGCAGGAGATTCCGCCTTGCGCCTCATGATGCGGACTTTTCAACAAGTGCTCTACAAGCACATCCGACGTATGGTGGTCGACCACGATGCTAGCGATGACCTCCTCCAAATGACATTCATCAAGGCCTGGCAGAATTTGGGTCATTTCCGGGGCGATTCTCGTTTGAAAACCTGGCTTTACACCATAGCGAGTAACCAATGCCTAAGCTATTTGAAAAAGAAGCGGCGTGTGTTTTTTCTGTCCATTCACGACATCGAGCCTGAATTGAACCGTCAGTTAAAGGCCGGAACTGATGTGCTGGATGGTGATGAAATTAGTTTGCGTTTGCAGTCAGCCGTGCTTAAATTGCCTGATAAGCAGCGTTTGGTTTTCAACATGAAATATTATGATGAGTTGGATTATGAGACGATGTCGCGCATCACCGGAACGTCAGTAGGTGCGCTGAAAGCTTCCTATCACCACGCGGTTCAGAAAATTCAAAAACAAATTAAGAATTCGGATTAAACCTCTATAAATCACCCTTGTCAAACCCTTTTGTATGAACAATTTGTTCGATCCACTTCCTCCGCCAAGCGATTCGTTTTCCGCTCCCTACGGCTATTTTGAAAATTTGCCAGCGCGTACGTTGAGCAGACTGCATTCAGGGGCGGCCACTGTTCAAAAAACATCCCCTCTTTGGCGTTTTAAATGGAGTGGCCTTGCTTTTTTATTGGTTTTATCTTTTTTGATTTGGGGACGTATGGCTCAGTGGGGTGGTCACACTCTTGAAAAGAGTCATAACCTAGCGCTCAATGCGGCGTTAATCGATCTTCCAGAAACCGCGCGCATAGATTATCTGCTGTCCCACTCTCCCTCGCCAGACCCCGATTGGTTATCGGTAACAGAAATGTCCACCACACCCATCATCGAAGCCAGAATTGCCGCAGAAGTTTTGGATGAGAATACTGAAACCTACATGCCTGCAGATTATGAGTGGGCATTAATGACTGAAATTGAATTAATCGATACACCATGAAAATGATCACCAAGTATTTTGTTTTAACCACAATGATGTGTTCTGTTTTGGCTCTACATGTTGAGGCGCAACGGTCGGGCGGTGCAGGGCACGGAATGAGAGAAATTGGCAAAGAGGAGCGGCAAGAGCGCATTAAGGCTCTTAAGGTGGCCTACATAACAAGAGAATTGTCGCTCACAGAACGTGAGGCACAGGTTTTTTGGCCGGTCTACAATAAGCATTCCGATTTACGCGAACAAAAGCAAAAGGCCATCATGCAATCACGCGCTGGTAGCGGGGGAAATGGGGTTCAGAGCTACTCGGGCGAGTCTGTAAAAATGTTGGATGAGTACTTTAGGCTCCGCCAGGAAGAATTGGAAGCTGAGCGACAATACTATCAGGCCATTCGGGAGGTTTTGCCTGAGCCAAAAGTGGCCTTGCTCCTCCAGGCAGAGCATAGGTTTCATCGGGAGGTTTTGGCCAGCCTAAAGGCCGGAGCCCAAAGTGCACCTTCAGTTCGTCCACTGAATCCAGGTCGCCCAATGCCCCCGAGATAGCAGTATTTACATTACGGCATTCCTATTTTCTCCCTCCACCCGGTTTTAGTGGCCTGATTTCTACATCAACGGTGAGAAAATTAGGGGAGGTTTCAAGCAGTTCGCGAAGCAGGTTAGCGACGTCTTCCGACCGCAACATATGTTCGTTGGGTTCGATGCCCGGAATGAGGTCGAAAAAATTCGTGGACACCGACCCAGGGTAAACGCAGCTTACTTTAATGCCAAATTCTCTGAGTTCGGCATACAGAGAATGTGAGAAGCCGCGAACGGCAAATTTGGTAGCACAATAAGCACTGGTCTGCGCCATAGCTTGAAGGCCGGCAATAGAACTGATATTAATAATGTGCCCCAGGCCGTTTTGTTTGAGAATGGGTACAAGCGCACGGGTGGCCAACATAAGTCCGTGCACGTTGGTATTGAACATCCGGTACCAATCGTCGATTGGCAGTTCCTCAATTCGGCCAAATAGTCCAAATCCCGCATTATTGATGAGTCCATAGAGCTCCTTAGACCCCCAATGGTTCAGCGTCGCTTCTAAGGCTGCATTCACCTGATCTGGTTCGGATACATCGCAGGCGATAAAGTGAAAAGAAGGGTGCACGAATGAGGGGGCGTTTCGGCCCCACCCAACTACGCGATAGCCCAGGCTGCACAACAATTCTGCAGTAGCACGGCCGATGCCCTTACTCACACCAGTAATAATAATGACTCGATTTGTGCGCATATAGATATTTTTTATTGGTAAATATAGGCCATTAGTCCATAAGCGTGGTGGGTTTTGTCGGCGCAAGGAGCAGCTTCTCAGCCATACCCAAGTCGTCGGCTTCCGGAGCCAATTTATCTCGTCGCCACCGCAAAATTCTCGGAAACCGGAGCGCGAGTCCCGATTTATGTCGCCCGCTTTTTTGGATGCCTTCAAAACCGATTTCGAATACGAGTTCGGGTGTAACGGTGCGTACAGGGCCAAACCTCTCTGTAGTATGGCCCTTGATCCATGCATCAACTTCTCGAATTTCTGCGTCGGTCAGTCCACTATACACTTGTGCGATGGGCAGGAGTCGCGTTCGGCTATAGTCCCAAATCGCCATGCTGTAATCGGTAAATAAGCTCGACCTCCTGCCGTGTCCGGGGCGTGCGTACAGTAGCACCGCGTCGAGTTGCATGGGATCTAATTTCCATTTCCACCAATGACCCCGTTTGCGGCCCGACTCATAGCCTGAGCCCGCGCGTTTGAGCATTAGTCCTTCCGATCCTTGGTGACGGGCTTCTTGCCGTTTCTGGTTCAGATCGCGCCAATCCGTCCCTTGAATCAGTGGCGACGCTTGTAACAATGGGTGATTCAGGGTTTCTAAGAGCGTCTCAAGGAGCATACGTCGTTCTGATAAGGCTTTTTGACGTATGTCCTCGCCTTCCTGCTCCAAGAGATCGAAAGCGTACACGAATACGGGGTATTGTGTTACCATGCGTGCGGATG
>CAIVQI010000287.1 GCA_903908015.1 uncultured Bacteroidota bacterium | reverse complement strand
GCTGCAGCTCGCCCTGGGCGAGGCGATCATCGGAGTGCAGCGGACCTGGAGACACGTGATCAAGGTCGTGCCTTACTTCCTCGATTCGGGCCAGGAATCCCGGGATCAGTTCAAGGCGCTCAAGCTTCCCTTGGTTGAGCTGGCGGGGTTGCCGGCTGCCTTGGATGCGGCGACCAAGTGAGCGGGGTTGAAGTTATCGCGTCGGTTACCGGGGTCTGGGGTGTATTCCTGTCCGGACTACTGATGGTGCCCATCGCCGCCGGCATGGTTTGGCCTGACTGGATCCTGTAGCGGTGGTCGGAGGCCAAGAACCGGGCTTACTCGGTTCGGGAAGTGGTTATCCTGGAGGCGGGGTTGTTGGCCGTGCTTTGCCTGATTGCTTGGGTTTTAAGGCGATTTGGCGGGGAGGGGGTAGGCTGGGTGGCGGCGGCGACTGTAATCGCTCTAATCGGGCTGCGATGGGCCTTAGGAACGAGGAGTAGCAAAAGTCGATCGCGGCGGCCGAAGGGGCGCTGATTTCCTTGTCGTTTGACGACGGGATTTCGGTTCGTCGACAAGGTCTAAGTTGTTGATGGTGAGCCCCGCCTGTCGTCTTGTCGTTTATTTATTATTTTATTATATGTAAATAAATAAATAATATAGTATAGGATAATAAGGGGAGGGTCGAAACCGGCCTTTTGGTCGGCAATCGACAAGGTGGCGCCCCTTGGCCTCGCCGGCCGTTTCGGTTAAAAACTGGCCATGGCCAAGCCGCACATCTTCCCGCCAGCGCACCTGAAGTTCATCCACCAGTTTTACCTGAAGATGCGGCAGACGCCGTCGGAGGTCACGGTGCTGCTGAACGAAAAGTACGGGATGACCTACACCACGGCGCAGGTTCAGCGAGCGATCAACACCCGGGGCTGGTCCAAGCGGAAGAAGCTCCTGGAGCACAAGGTCCGGGCGATCGAGGTGGTCACCGACCGGGTGATGGCGAAATCGATCGCCAAGGAGCACGAGGACACGATCAAGGAGGTGGCGGCCGGCATGGTGACCGGCGCCAGGAAGGCCGTGGGATTCGTCCACTCGGCGGCGACGGTGAACGAGCTGGCGAAGGCGAGCACCGCGATGAAGTCCTTCATGTCGGGCTTCAAGATCGTGAGCGGCATCGAGGACAGCCGCTCACGGCCGAACTCGATCAACTACACCTACGATTTCGCCTACGTGCCGCTGAAGCGGGCTGAGCCGGTGGTTGAGGCTGATCCGGTTGTGCCCAACGTAACGAGGCGAGCGGAGCTATTGGATTCACTTGTTTCGCCCCAATCTAGCTAGGAAGCACTTGCTGGGCTCAGTTAAATGGCGTTCTACTCGATGCCACAGGTCAAAATGAACAAATGGTTTAAGTGGGTGATTGTCGCTGCGATCGTCGCGGGTCTTTGGTTTAGCGGGGACTCGGGACACGCACTCCTTCAGTACGCGCTTTGGCTTCTCGGCGGCCTACTGTTGATCATTTTGGATGCGGGGTTGTCAGGCTGGTCAAAAATAAAAAAGTTGAGGAAGGAAGCCTTCGGCGGATACCACGACAAAGAGAGAGAATTGGGCTCAATTCTCATAGATTCAGATGAAGGCCGGTTCTGGCTTCGGCGATGTGCCGAGCGGGGTGATGTGCAAGCGGTGCAGAAACTTTGTTCCCACCTTATTGGCCTCAGCTACCGGAAATCATTTCGGCGTGACCTCATGGAAGGCGCTTTTTGGGGGTATGTTCTTTTCGAGATCGGAGGCAATTGCGGTAGTGCACAATCAACCGATCTTTCGCATTTAGGATCTCAAGCGATCAAGGTGTTTGAAAAGAAACTGTCGTCTGAAGATTTGGAGGTTTTAAGGGTTTGTGCAGCAAAAGCGGTAGCCTCTGGCAGTCTTGTTGTTCCAGCTTGGATTGTCAGGACGCCGAACGTGTCTTTTGGATCATCTAAATCGGATTTTTAGCTGCTAGGAAATGGACTTTATGGCTTCCGGTTTTCTGGGGATTCGTCTGCATTTAGACCCCGTCGGGTTGCCAGTAAATCGGTTTGGGCGAACTATCTTAAGGATCACCTCTTGGCATTGGTCCTCGCGTGCGGTCAGTTCGTGCCGGCCGCTGGGCCTATCGTG
Organism: uncultured Bacteroidota bacterium; assembly: GCA_903908015.1. Classification (GTDB taxonomy): domain Bacteria; phylum Bacteroidota; class Bacteroidia; order UBA7662; family UBA7662; genus F1-60-MAGs140. Next base: position 1,436 of record CAIVQI010000287.1, on the reverse strand, counting down.
GCAGAACTTGATGTGCTAGTGGATTGATCGGAATTCCACGGTGAGTGGAGGCGGCACCGTGAGACGGTAGCTGGCTGTCGGACCGTAGGGAGGAAACCTTCTCGCGTGCATCGGCTGACCTTAACCGAGCGCGCGGGACAATTGGTGTGCCGCCGCTATTGGCGAAGGTTAGATGTACTAACCCTCGCCTGCCAGCATCAAAAAGGCACCGGAAAAAATACCACAAACCTACGCGGAGCTGAGTTGGTAAAACTAGAAGGCGGGTTCACAGAAAAGTCCGAATCCACGTAATGACGATAAAAAATCCCTGGTGCATTAGGGGTGGTACAACGAGCGATAGACCTGCGCCAAGAGCGACAAATAGAACGACGCGAACGACTGACCTGCCGTTCGGTACAATAGCGTCATTGCGAAGAAAAATGTTGCCCCAAAAACACAGTCCGCAAGCTAAGCACAGCCACCACGACCCAGCTATGGTCATAATGACTAGATAGAAATGGCCCATGCCTTGGTCATGGAGTGAGTTCCATGCCACGATGTGGTATTTCAGAAGCTTTAGGAGGTTGTAGGTCCCCAAAGCTGCCAGTGGCCAGTGTAACCAATTCAAGTTGGCGGTGGGGCCGTCGGGGTCCCTTCTCGGGTGTGACAGTTGGGGCGTGTTACTTTCTGGAATCATGTCGCGGATATTTAGTTGGTGCGGGTAAGCGTAATTAATCGGCTGTAATCTGTTTGAACTTGGAGTCGTGGCCCTGTTTGGTGGCCAATCTTTCTTTTGAGCCGACCAAGAATTGTGCCGAATTCGGATTATGGCTTCGCGCCAACCGATTCGCTGCTGCCAGATCGACGCCCATTCCCTCCATTAGCTGCGAAAGTTGCGCCAGCTTTTCATGATCGTTTGCCGACGTAATTGATGGCGCAGCCAACGCTATCCGCATAATTTGATCGGGCGAATCCTTTGAAATCGGCATAGGGCCTAGAGGCTGCGGCCGTAGAAATCGTGTGAAGACCAGTCGGTGCTAGAGAAGTTTGGAGTCGCCATGGGGCGGCGGGCGAGGAAGGCGTTGTGGTGCTAAATCAAAACCTGCGGTTGCCCGACAGGGTACTGGTGGAGGCCGAAAACCCGAAAGGGGTATCCGTAAACTCACAATCCATTTCGCGTTCCGTTGGCAAGAGAGCCTTTGTTGCTTTGTTGGCGCGACCGCTCGGGTGAGGCGCTGGCCTAGGACACAAAATGCCCGACAACCCCACCAGGTAGCGAATCGCTCGCCGCAACGCCGCGGGCTCGTCGGCCCTCCAAGCAGGGCAGGGAGGTATGCAGTTCCTGGTATCAATCAAGCCCTCTGTCCTCTGGCCGGCGGAGTATTGGTAAAACTGTGACAGGCCGACCACCCCTCCGCCGCCCACCCCCGGCACCCCCACTTCCCAGAGGGGGCGGT
>CAIVQI010000286.1 GCA_903908015.1 uncultured Bacteroidota bacterium | reverse complement strand
CACTGGAGTCGGCTGTCGACTGCCAGCCGGCGACCCCTAAAGGTCGATATTCGCGCGCTGTTTTGGCGCCACCAATACAGGCCCGGGGCGAACTGAAGGGTAGGGGCCGGGCCAAACTCAGCGCGAAGGCCTTCCGCCACGACCGAATGACTTATGGTAAACCGGTCACCCTTGCGCGTGTCAACCCCCAACCATTGCATGGTGTAGCTGAACGACTGAATGGAGCCATCGTCGTCGTTTTGGGTGTGCGATACAGAAATGGGCTTAAACTCCAGTTGACGGATAAACGACCATCGGCCGCCGGGCCTTGGTTTGATGCCCACGTCGAAGAACTGCTCCCTGAATGCGCGTCGCAGCATGATCCCAACCTCCGGATCAAATAGCGAGTCAGCCCGCTGGGCCGAGGCGAACACAGAAAAACGGTCATTCGGATAACTCAAAAAACAACGCCAGGCTAGAGCGCCGGGTTGGTATCCCGATGAGCGGTCGTAGGTATGCAGCAAGGCACCACCTACGTCGAGGTTACGCCGCCCCCAAAGCTTTGAGGTGCTCCAACGGCCGTTGATGCCCGCCGTGGCATGGACATCCGTTCCACTGATGCGCTGCACACTCATGGCCCCCAAGGTGCTCTGTTCCCCTATGTCTTGCCGCCATGAAACCGCCGAAAAATTTTCACCATGCTGTTCTCCAACCCCATCAGAACCCGTTTGCAGGCTCATGAATCCCAAAGTGCGGTTGGTTTCCTTGCCCAACACCCGAACCCCACCCAGAATCGGGACCTGTTCGCGCTGTTCATTGAGTCCGATGCGGCGGGTGTAGAACGGAATAACCCTATTCCCGCCAAAGCCAAAGTTGAAATAATCGTCACCCTCCAGAAAAAAATCCCTCAATTCAGGAAAAAAAAGAGGGAAACGCGTCAGATTCACTTGCTGCTGGTCGGCCTCCACCTGTGCAAAGTCGGTGTTGAGGGTGAGGTTCAAACGGTAGGCCGGGGTGATGAGGTAGTGCGCTTCGCCCCCCAGGCGGGTCAGTGTCGATGGGCCTGCCGCATCTTTTTGAAGTCCACCAAGACCATAGGGCCGAACATCCAGAAAGCCACGCTTCGATAACCCACGCAGCCCATGCAATTCACCTGCCTGCACCAACTGTTCGATGCGCATGTCCCTGCTCCAGCCCTGCCAGCGCACTTGTTCCCTCTTGCGTCTGATGTTGCGCTCAAAATTAATGCCCCAAACCGGTTCATCCTGGTCGGTAGGATACCGAAGCGTATTCAAAGGAATGACCCATTCCGAACTCCAGCCCTCACTGCTCACCTGCGTACGCACATCCCAAATGCCGTTCCAGTACGCATTAACGGATGCCCCGTTGTTGAAGACCTGAAAATCAGCGCGTGCTCCGGCTGGGTTGGTCACCAACATAATGCCGTTGCGTCGATCGAGATAGGGATCAATGACCACTATGAAATTGTCATCAAGGGAGTAGTTAAAATCACGCATCAATTCCCGGGCAATGAATAAATCAGGCCTGCCGTCATAACACATTACGCCAATGTAAAGATGATCTTTATCAAACAAAATGCGCACCTCAGTACGCTCCGTAGCTGGAGCGCCCAAGGTCAATTCTCGCTGGGTGAAAGACGAAATGGGCGAACAACGCTGCCAATCAGCATCATTCAAAAAGCCATCATGCACAACGGGAGACAGGCGTTGTTGGGCCTCCATTCGAGCAGCACGATTCGGATGCCTCACTACATCCGCCCCTTCATGGTCGGGACCAGCGTGGTTCAAAGTTCCTTGGGGATTCCCAAGTACAAATGAGATGCTTGTGTGGAGAACAGCTAAAAATAAAAAAGCCCTTTTTGTGAACATGAGGCCCAAAAATACCCCAAAGACATCACGGCCGAATATTTTTTTTTTTTTTTTGCAGAATTTAATTTGATGATTAGTTTTACAAAAATTTAATTAAACCACCACGCTATGAAAAAGTCTTTACTGGTTCTTTTCGTGTTTCTCATGACGGTCACTGCCCACGCGCAGTTTCGTCTGTTCAATTCCCCTCCATTGTCGACCAACAATGGATTGTCTGCGGTAACCTTTAATCTTAAAGCCAACTCGTCACTGTTCATTGACACCTTTTTTGTTCCTTTATATGGAACGGTTGGGTCAACCACCACAGTTGATATTTGGTACAAGACCACACCCAACAATGGAGCACCCCCCAATGCGGCTGCGCCAGCTTGGACCCAAATTGCGAGTGTTTCCAATGTATCCATTTTAGCCAGTTCCTCTAGTGCAGTAACCCAATTCGCCCCTGTTGTAATACCAGGCGGATTTCTCATGAATGCAGGTGACCATTTTGCCTTTGGTTTGGGTCGAACTGGTGCTAATGGCAATATAGCCTACACAAATTTGGTGGCAGGGGCGCAAGACACTTTCACCGATGGTAACCTTACCATTTATACAGGTGCCAATATCGGATATGGGGGAACTTGGCCCGCATTCACCATAGCCTCGAGGCAGTTTACAGGTGGGCTGTCATACAGAATGGCAGCGGGCTTAGACCTGCGGCCATCCGCGCTCATCAGCCCGATTCCACCCGTGGCTGGATCCAATACCTTTACTTTCCGATTTCAAAACGCAGCCTCCGATCCCGTAACCTCTGGTGACCTTGGTTTGATGGTCGATAACAATCCACCGGTCTTCCTCAATGGATATACTTTCACCGGCTTGGGCAATCCAGGAGGTGTTGAAAATGTAACCTTCCCTACACCGTTCACGCTAAACGCAGGATCACCTGTTATGGTGAAGGTATGGGGAAAAAATGCCAACGGTTTAGGCCCCGATTCAAACCCCAACAACGATACGCTTACACTGAACCTCACGGTTCCTGGTGTGGTGATTTCTATCGCATCGGGTAACTGGAGCAGTCCGTCAACTTGGAACGTCGGCCGGGCACCGAATGTGCTTGATACTGTAATTGTATCGACCGGACACACCGTAACTTCAGATTTGGCCAATCAAACCTGTGCCAAGTTAACCGTTGATGGAATTTTTACCTTCGGCGCCACCCCTGCTGATTTCAGGATCATGTCTGATCTGCAGGTCAATGCAGGAGGTTTGGTCAACGTTTTTCAGGGCACCACCGGAAAAATACTTCGGATAGGCGGAAATGTGACCAACAATGGTAGAATTAACAATTCCATCGGCACAACCGCTGTCGGAACCATCAATCTGTTTGGTTCCAGTATGCAGACGGTCAGTGGTTCCGGATTATTTGGAGGAACAGTATCCAGCGCCACAACCACCAACGACGCTGGTGTCATCAATATTTTGGTGATTGAAAATACTGCGCCGGGATGGCCCAACATCGATTGGCAAATTCCGGGCACCATTCGCTTTAAAGGTGGTTTGAACCT
>CAIVQI010000285.1 GCA_903908015.1 uncultured Bacteroidota bacterium | reverse complement strand
TTTCACACGGGCATCATCGGGAACTGCCTCAGCATGCAGGGCATATTGCTCCGAGGCCTCATCAAATCGGTCCAATGCCCTTAATACAAAAGCATGCTGGGCAAATAGTTCGGGATCCTTGAAACCCGCTTTTTCCGCGCGTGCATACCAGGACTCGGCTTGCCGGTAGTCGTTCATTAATCGGTAGCACTGAGCTACCTGAAATGTTGCCTTGCCCTTCTCTTCTTTACTTTTAATCGCCTTCTTATAATAATCAATGGCAACAAAATACTGCTGGATTTTATACATCTTGTCGCCCACTGCCATCTGTGCACGTGTTTCGTGCCCAAAAGCGCCCACAATAATTATAGCGAACAGCAGAATTGAGAGTCGTATCATTTGCTTCATATCACGGCATCAGAAAAGGAGGTTGCAAGGTAGCGAAAAGCAATCGTTCAAGCAACCAATCAGGGCTTCGCACCAGCCGGCAAACCCAGCTTTTTCTTTACAGGTTCCATGATGTCATCTGAATCCTGGTAGTGCAACAAAGATCCACCACCCGAATCGAACACATAGGTATACTTTCCCTCCTTGGCAACATCCTTGATCGCCTGCTCTGCCCGATCCATGATGGGCCGCAACAACTCCTCCCGTTTGGAAGAAATATCCTGCTGCGCGCGCTGTTGGAAATTGTCGATGTTGGTCTGCAAGTCTTGTATTTCCTTTCCACGGTACTCTCGAACAGCCTCGCTCCAAGAGCTTTGCTTGGACTGATATTCAGTGTATTTGGTTTTCAGTTCGGCCAACATCTGCTCCAATTGGCCATTCAAATCTTCCGTATAACGCTTAAGGCTATCCTCCGAATTTTTTGTTTCAGGCATTAAGGCTACCAGATCAGCCGAGTTGATATGCCCCAATTTAATCTGGGCATGCACGGTCTGGTTCATCAGGCCAAACAGAAATAGGCCACTGAAGAGAATGATTTTTTTCATTTTGGTTTATATTTAGGGTAATTGGGTTTATCGGGGTCGGGTGCCCGGACGCGGGGCTGGGTTCGAAGGCGGGTTTCCTGTGGGGGCAGGCGTGGTTCGGGACGGTTGAACAACAGGTGCATCGTCCTTGTCCTCGCCTTTAATTTCCTCCTTTAATCGGTCGATCCCGGGCATATTCACCTTGGGAAGGGCGGGTGTCCTTGACCGAGATTTATCCTTGGCCGCGGTGGGTGCCACGCCCATCTCCGTCAGTATGTCATCGCTTTTATCAAACTTTCCATTGGCATAGATTAGGGTCACAGCCCCTGCGCGGTCAAAAATTAGGTCGTACCCCTTATCGCGCGCATACTTTTGAACGGCTTCATAGACGCGATCTTGCAGCGGTTTAATCAATTCTTGTTGCTTGCGCCACAATTCACCTTCGTAACCGAAACGCTTCGATTGCAATTCCTCCAATTCCACCTCTTTTTCCTTGATTTCCGCTATTTTTTCTTCCCTCATGGAAGCCGTAAGCAACACTTGTTCGGCTTTGAACGAACGCTGCATGCTTTCAAGGAGTATTCGCTTCTCGGTCAACTCGGTCGACCATTCTTCCGCCAAGGCATCAATTTTTGCTTGCGCCGCTTTGTATTCCGTGATTTGGGCCAGAATATACTCGCTGTCGATGTAGGCATATTTCTGCGATGAAGCAAGAAACGGACAAAGCCCAAGCAACAAAACAAGAACAGTTTTAAATCGCATCATCAAAAGTTTTGTCCGATAGTGATGTGAAAATTGCTTTTATGTGCCTCAAGACCGGGCACACGATCAAAGCCATAGCCCCAATCCACTCCGAGCAGCCCAAACATCGGTAGAAAAAAGCGCACGCCCAAACCCGCTGAACGAAAATTTGTGAACGGTTCAAAATCCCTCAGGCGCATAAAACTATTGCCTGCCTCCAAGAATGAGGTCACATAAATCGTTGCGCTGGGGTTGAGGGTGAGCGGATACCGCAATTCCATAGTATATTTCTGAAACGCAGTAGCGCCTACAAATTGTCCGGATGCGTTGCGTGGACTTAATGAATTGTTTTGGTATCCCCTCAATCCAATTAATTCTCTGTCGTCGAGCTGGAAACCCATCAATCCATCACCCCCCACGTAAAAACGACCTAAGGGTATGTCCCCGAATGACGACGAATAATTACCCAAAAAGCCGAGTTGCACACGACTCATCAAAACCAGATTGCCTGCCAGTTTTAGAAAATACTGACTGTCGAATCGCCACTTATGATACTCCATCCAGCGATAACGATCTGTGGCCTCCACATCTGCCCCTACCTTTCGGCCTAGTGCTGTATAGGGCGGGGTGAGCTGAACGGACAAGGATAAATTTGAACCGCTTCGGGGAAAAATCGGCTGGTCGATGCTGTTGCGGGCCAATGTTTCGCGAATGAAAAAGTTGTTCGACAATCCATTCGGCAAAAACACGGTGATTTGATAATTGCGCGACACGAATTGTTGAAAGTTGATGGAATGAAGCAGGGTGAAATAATCGTCTGGCACTTTCAGGCGTTTGCCCAGGCTCACCGTTAGGCCGTTGAGGGTAAGCGACCCTGCATTGGGGTTGTTCGCCGCCAGACCGGTCGACTGCAAAGTAGTGTAGGCACTCACCGAAAGTGCATTGGGCTTACGCCCACCCAACCAAGGCTCTGTGAAAGAAAAGTTATAGGAACGGAAAAACCGTCCATTTCCCTGCGCCCGAATGCTCAATCTCTGGCCGTCTCCTGATGGCACCGGATTCCATGCCGATGGTTCGAACAACTTTCTGGCGCTGAAATTATTCAAAACAAGCCCCAGGGTACCCACCACCTGTCCGGCGCCCCATCCACCAGAAAGCTCAATTTGGTCGTTGGAGCGTTCAGCCACTTTATACTCAATATCCACTGTGCCATCGGCCGGATTCGGTGTTGGGGTAACCCCGAGTTGTTCAGGGTCGAAATAACCGAGTTGACTCAGTTCACGCTGGGTTCGAATGACATCGCTGCGACTGAATTTTTGACCTGGTCGTGTTCGCAATTCGCGCAGTACAACATGTTCACTTGTTTTGGTATTTCCGGTTACAGTCACCCGATTCACCGTGGCCTGAGCCCCTTCGTAAATTTGAATTTCGAGGTCCACAGAATCATTTTCCACACGCGCCTCAACCGGATTGACCTGGAAAAAGAGGTAGCCGTTGTCCATATACATACTGGAGATATCCCGTCCGTTTGGATCAATTTGAAGTCGCCCTTCAAGCGTCTTCGGACTGTAAACCTCACCGGGCTCGATCCCCAGCACTTTACTGAGGATGGAGTCGGGATACAAGGTATTGCCAGAAAAACGAATGTTCCGGAAGTAATAACGATTGCCCTCGTCGACCCGGATTCTAATGTGCACCATCGACTGATCACGCCATTGCGAGTCTTGGACTATTTGGGCATCGCGAAATCCCTCCTCCCGATACATTTTTATCAAGGCTTCCTGATCTTCAGCGTACTTGCGTTCATCAAATTTCGAATTTCGGAAAATATTAAAGCGTTGATAGGGTTTTGTACCCTTCATTTTTCGGCGAATTTTCTTGGTGGGAACTGCCTGATTGCCCTCCACTAACAACGAACCCACGCGCACCCGCTCACCTGTTTGTATGTAGAGCCGTACAAGTACCATGTTCTGGTGGGTGGTATCGGGCTCTTCCCTCACATCAACCCGTGTATCCCCATAGCCCTTTTCTGCAAAATAATTCTTAATGAGTTCGACCGACGACGCCTTTATGTGGTCTGAAAAAACCTTTCCTCGAAAATCTTTAAGCTTTTCGGTCAAATCGTCGGCATAAGATTTACGAAGCGACTTGCTGAATGCGAATTTGCTCAGCCTTGGGCGCTCCTGCAACAACACCTTTAAAAAAACTGTATTGGCCTCATAACGTTCAATTTCTATGACCACATCGCCAAATAACCCCTGTTTCCATAAACTCCGAACGGCTTTGGTGAGCACTTCCCCGGGCAAATCAATGGCATCGCCCACTTTTAATCCTGCCAACATCAATAGGATCTCTGTATCGAAGTTCTGCACCCCTTCCACCCTGATGCCGCCAATGGTATACGTGCGTACAACAGGCTCTGTGGGCGCAGTCGCTGAACGGGCGTCTCTCTTTGCCTGGGCCATGCCGTTCATCGGTACGGCAAAAAGCACCGAAAAAAGCACCGAAAAGTAAATGGAAACTACAGTGCAGCGGAACATCAGAATTTCTGAATTTGCTCTCCTGTTTTACCAAACCGACGCTCTCGAGTCAAATATTCGGAAATGGC
>CAIVQI010000284.1 GCA_903908015.1 uncultured Bacteroidota bacterium | reverse complement strand
TGCAGGTTGGGATTGGCTGGCGTTTCGGTGTAAATCAAACGAATAGAAGGGGTGATTTTCTGCGTGCTGATTTTTGAGATGATGTCTTCAACGCTTTCGGTCGAGGAACATTCCAGGAGGTGTATTCCCCAACGTTGCATCATTCCCCTCAATAGGTGATCCGATCCACCATATAGAGGTGTGGTATGGAGAACGGTGTCGCCCGGGAAAAGCACCCCCATAAACAGGGTGCTGATGGCTGCCATTCCGCTTTCGAAAAATAAGGCTGATTCGGCCCCTTCATAGGCTGCAAGTCGGGCTTCGGCCAACAGCAGATTGGGATGGCCAAGGCGACTGTAGATGAAGTCGAGGGGCTTGTCCTGGTCTTGGTCAGCAGATTGAATCCCCTTTTGCGCGAATAAATCTTTGGCCTCCTCCGCACTACTGAAAACGTAATTTGAACTCAAGTATATGGGCATCTTGACAGCATTGCGCGCCAGCTTGGGGTCATAATGGCCGTCAATCAGTTCCGTGGATGATTTCATTATTATTTATTGATATAACATTTTTCTTTAAGCCGATTTGCAAAATAACTGAACCACTTCTCTCATTCAATTGACAAAACTACGGCGCAATTCTTCATACAATCTAAAAATGGGCAGAGTGACCTTTGTATGTTCGCAGATTTACCAATAAACGGGCCTGAACACAGACCACACCATGTTGATCGATGGCCTCTGCCGGCAGCCATTTTTCAAATTTGCCTTTTTGTACCAAGGAATGTTCTGCTTCTTGAATGTCCCCTTCTGTCAGGCGAAAATCGATCATCATCGTGGTCGATGATGGTTTGAGGTAGTCGATTTCCGCCTTTTTCAACCAAGACTCTAGTTTTTGGCCCCTCCTTGCAAAAATTTGCCACATCATCACGGGCAAAAACGGGTCGAGGGCGCTGAAGAGGGTGCCCCCAAAGACAGAACCTTGAAGGTTTCGATTGATGAAGGAATGCGCAATGCGAACCCTGCAATGCATGAGGTCGGGGGATAAGCTTTCCAATCGTATTCTGTTGAACAGAAGGGGGGGAAATAACCGCATCATCCAGAGAATTTGCCAGTTCTTTAAAACAAGCGGGCGAGGAGTTCGGCCTAGGCTCATAGTCAAACAAAAATAGTCATGCTGGGTGCAAAACTACGCAGCCTTTTCTTGCCTTTTTATGTTTAAACTTTTATCATCTTTGCACGTCTTACAAATTATGCATTTAGTTTTCAAACTTAAGTTACTGAGCGTACCCGCCGTTCTTTTTTTATTTTTTTTCCTTACTGCCTCTGAAGCCGATGCTCAAGGCCGCAAATTAACAGGTCGCGTTGTCGATTCTCTTGACAATAGCCCGCTGATGGGGGTGAATGTCTCGTTTCGTCGCCCCGAGGACGCAACAATACCCATTCAAGGTACCACTACCGACCTTAACGGGAAATTCGAACTTACCATTATGGGCAAACAAAATGTTGAGATTCGGATCAGCTTTGTGGGCTATCAGCCTGTCATCCACAGTATTGGGCCGTCGCAGTGGACGGGACCAAATCTTAATCTAGGTGATTTGCGCCTGGCCCGACAAATCGGTCAGCTTTCTGAGATATCGGTGAATGAGTGGGCCACGCCCGTTGAACAAAAAGGTGATACCACCGATATCCGTGCCGATTCTTATAAAGTTGCAGAAAATTCAGATGCCGAGCAATTGGTGCGGAAAATGCCGGGAATTACGGTTGAAAATGGACAGATTCAGGCGCAAGGTGAACAGGTGAAGCGTGTTATGCTGGATGGACAAGAGTTTATGGGGAACGATGCCACTGCTGCTTTGCGCAGCCTCCCAGCAGATGTGGTTGACCGAATTCAACTCATCGACAGGATGAGTGACCGCGCACAATTCACTGGGGTAAACGACGGAAATACGGAAAAAACCTTAAACATCATCACCAAAACGGGACTGGATAACAGTAGATTCGGGAAAATATATGCAGGTGTGGGGACAGGTGCTGGCGCGGACGAAACATCCCCCCGTTATATGTCGGGCTACAGCGTGAATCTTTTTAAAGGCAAGAAGCGGGTAACCTTACTGGGCTTGGCCAACAACATCAACCAACAGAATTTTTCATCTCAGGATTTAAGTTCTCTGTCGGAACCTGATCCCATGCCTTGGAGGACCATGATAGGCAATGCGATGCCAGGCGGTTTCGGTAGGGGCATGATGGGCGGCGGCGGCGCTGCTGCGAATTTTCAGAGTGGTCAGCAAGGCGGCATCAGCGAAACCCGGTCATTTGGCGTCAATTACAGTGATAGTTGGGATAAAAAAGGGAAAATGAGTGCGAGCTATTTTTTCAGCGATGGATACAACACCCAGGACACCCGCCTTGATCGAAACTTTTTTGTTCAAGATGGCATTCAACAGCAATACCAGGAAGAAGGTGGTAATCACTCGTCGACCTTAAGTCACCGCGTGGCCATGCGCATCGAATACAATCCAGACACTTCCAATTCTATTGTGTTCAGTCCACGTTTCAACGCCAGCCGGAGACGCTACACCCAGAATTTCGCTGGTTTGAATGTCGGATCGGGTGTCTTTGGTGTCATTTCCGACAGCATTAGCCGTACCGCCGTAGATCAACGCGACACCAGCTACAGCCTTGGGTTGAATGGAGAACTGGTTTGGCGTTATAAATTCCCGGTGCGCGGGCGTACTTTTTCATTGACCATAAACGGCGACGTTTCGCAACAAGACGCGACAAGGAGCTTTCAAAGTGCCAATAGAATTTGGTTAAACCCTGGGTATTCAGACTCCCTCATTGACAGGTTCACGGACTTAGGAAGTGGTCAGAATCGGATCGACTTGGACCTGGCCTACACCGAACCTGTAGGTAAGAATGGGCTGATTGAAATGAGTTATGCCCCTCGGCTGACTGAATCGGACGCCTTTCAATGGGCCGATGGCAGGGATGCATCCACTGGGCGCTATTTGATCCGTGACAGCATTTTGTCTAATGCCTTCGAAAACAAGGTTGTTGTTCAAGGCGGAACCTTACGGTACCGCTACAATGTAGAACGCTTCGAATGGACTTTTGGTGCCCGGTATCAGATGGCCGATATGCGAAGTCGGCAAACCTACCCCATCAATCAGGATGTTCCTGTGGCATTTTATAATTGGCTTCCATCGGCCATGATTCGCTATAACATTACTAAAACAGCGAATCTGCGGTTTTTCTACCGCACGAATGCTCAGTTTCCGACGCTGAGTCAACTTCAAAACCTGGTAGACGTTTCTAACCCGCTTCAGCTGCGCAAGGGCAACCCCAATTTGCGGCAAACAGTCAGCCATACCATAGGTGGACGAATTCGGGAAGCAAAGCCAACCCAAGGTGTTTCCTACTTTTTGTTTGCCATGCTCAATGTGTTTAACGACCAGATTGTGAACAGCACAACCCTTGCACTGGCCGACACTGCGCTTTTTGCGAACGGTTCTCCCATCGTTTTAGGCAGGGGTGCTCAACTGATCCAGCCCATAAACCGCGATGGTGGCCGGAACTTCCGCATATTTTTGAACTACAGTCGCCCTGTAAAGGCACTTAAATCAAATCTCAACATCAATGCCGGGACCACCACAGGGGTAACCCCCAGTTTGGTAAACGGATTAGAAAATCGAGCGCTCAATACCAATTACAACACAGGTCTGAGCCTAAATTCGAACATCAGCAGAGAGCTGGATTTCTCGGTAGGCTACACGGTCAATTACAATCGTGTTCGCTATAGCCTTCAACCCAATCAGAACAGTGATTTCTTCACCCATTCTGGCTCATTCCGATTCAATTATATCCCTATGCCGGCGCTCATTCTGAGTTCCGATTTGATGGTGAATGCCTTTTCCGGATTGGGTTCAGATTTCAATCAACAAATATGGCTTTGGAATGTAGGTGCTGGCTATCGATTCATGAAGGACAAAAGGGGTGAATTGCGTTGGTCGGTGTTCGATTTACTCGGTCAAAACAACAGCATCACCCGAAATGCTACGGAAACCTATGTTGAGGATGTAGAAACCCGCTTGCTCCAACGTTTTTCATATGCTCACCTTCACCTACAACCTGCGGCATTTTGGTCAGCGTCCGGAACCATCTGGCAGAGGTCCACGCGGTGGTGGATTGAAATAATTGGAATAAAAAAGCCAGCGCATCACTGATGAACTAAGCGTGCTGTTGCAACCCCGCGCGCTCCTTGTACGTGGATGGTGTATAAACCGGGTGCCCATGTTTCCACATGGCATTCGTACCGACCATCTTCTGGGGAAATTCCAAGGTCTCTAAACACCAGTCGACCC